>JBDGVS010000041.1:0-11981 GCA_039585535.1 Gemmatimonadota bacterium
AGCGCCGACGTGCACGGCAACCAGGATTCCCAGCGAAAGGAGATAGGGCCGAAGCGACCCACTCGCGGTCACGTCGAGATATCTCCGCCCGGATCTCGCGATCGCAACCTCTCGAGGATCTCCTCGGCCCGTTCGACTCGATCACCCTCGGACCCATCATCCCGCACGGCCTCTTCCCACACGGGCTCTCCGACCGCGCCGAGCGGCACAACCAGCACAGCCCCCTCGACAGCGTTGGCGCCCAGCTCCTGGGTCGAGACCTCGACCACGATCTCGCCCTCGTCTTCGATGAGGACGGCGATCCCACTCTCTACCCTGTCGACGACCCAGACCTCATGGGTCGGACGGTCCGTTTGATCCTGGTTCATGGATCAGTACACGAAGCGCAGCACGATCTCGCCGCGATCATCGTAGAGCGTCGCTTCGTCACCGTCGCTGTTCCACACAGCACGCTCGTTGTTCATGAAGAATGAGACCCCGTCGGACATTCCGTATCCCGTGTAGACGCGCACCTGACCGCGAGCCAGGATGCGTGCCCCGGGGGGAAAGCGAAAGCAGCGGCTCCGCAGGTCGCACAGCCGCCAGCTGCCGATGGAGACGTTTCCGGCCGAGCCGTTGTGCACGATCGCATACTCGCCATTGAGATTCTGGTGGTCGCCCCCCGGGACACCAGCCACGACGGTGATCGCCAGATCGGTGGGAGCACCGAAGCGAGAGATGCCTTCCGGCGAGCTCACTCCTCGGTCGACTCCGACCGGTCCCGACGTTCCGACCCGCGGGGAAGGCTGTCCTGCCCCGGCATCGGGCGAAGTCGCCCCCGTGACGATCTCCCAACTTCCGTCTTCGTACCCGAGCACGGTGATGGAACCCTCCTGATCGGTACGAAGCACGCGTGATGCCACTGATTCGTACGCGGTCATCGCCTCGGGACGGGGATGGCCGTAGCCGTTATCGGCGCCGACCGACACGACGACGACCTCGGGGCGAGCCGCCGCGAGAAAGGCCTGGGTGAAGCCGTTGATGCTGCCATGGTGGGGGGCCTTGAGCAGCGTCAGCTCCGGCACGACGCCGAGCCGGGTCCAGTAGTCGAGTTCGTATCGCTCTGAGTCGCCACTGAAGAAGGCCGAGAAGTCACCGAACCGTAGCACGAGACCGACCGAAGCTGCGTTGTGCCCGACGTCCACGTCGGGCAGCTGCAGGACCTCCAAGGTGGCGCTGCCGAGCGTAATCGTTCTCGGCGTCGCCTGGAGGTAGGTCACTTCCTCGAGTCGATCGAGGGTGACCATGAGATGGGCGTACGTCTCGGTCGTGTGCGGGCGCCCATTGTCCATGAAGCGGCGTACCGGCCTCGCGGTGAGCACGTCATCCAGGCCACCGATGTGGTCGGCGTGGGGGTGGGTGGCCACCAGAAGGTCGATCGAGTCGACGCTCATCTGCTGAAGGAATCGAAGCGGGGAGCTGCGCCCGCCATCGATCATCACCGTCCGACCCTCGGGAGACTGGATCACGACGGCGTCTCCCTGTCCGACGTCCAGAAACGTCACCTGAACGGAAGGCTCCTGACTCTGAGCCGGAGAAGACCCCGTGAACACGAGCGCCCCGGCCAGCAGCATCCCGAAAATCGGGCTTCGTGCCGCCAGCCGGACGAGGAGGACCGTGGATGTCATACGGAAGGATGTCCTAGCCAGACTCTTGCGCAAAGGTATATAAGGGGTATAGTATACCTTAGTAATATGCTCAGTATATGATGGGGCTGTCCCGCCTCATCCGGTCGGCGCCATGCGGCGCGACCCTCGCGATGGGCTGATCGCGCTGGAGGCGGGGCAATCTCTTCTTGAGAAAGGGGAACACAATGTTCGGATTCAACGATCGGCGAGATATCCGCGACGTGATTCGCACGTCCCATCAGAGGCACTATCGGCGAGCCACCCAGGAGGGTGCAGGCCCCTCTGAGGCGTACGAGCGAGCCCTTCTCGAGATCATCGCAGAACGTATCCGGGACCGTCGCGGGATATCGCCCGGCATTCGGAGCGCTGTGGTGACCGCTGAGGCCATCCCCTTCCTGCAGCTGCCAGGGGGAAAGTCGCTCGAGGTGCTGACAGAGTACCTCGCATGGCGGGAAGAAGGAAAAAGCCTGCGCATGGGTTACCTGCGGGCGATGCTCTCCGGCGCACTTCGTAGCCGCCGGGCGTGGTCGCGCACGTCCATCCGAGCACTCGGCGGATCACCCCTGGAACAGCTCGGCTGGTTCGAACTGCTTCACCCGGACGTCAAGCAGGAACTCGTAGCGGTCCAGGGCGAGCTGAGAAAACGATCCCTACAGCAACTCCAGCACGAGGCGGCGATGGCCCTCTGAGGCCTGAGCTTCGGTCATACGCGGGGAGGACACCCATATGAGCATCGAAGATCTTCGGCTGCTGAACGCAGCCCTGACGGCACATGAGAACCGGCTGCTACCCGACGAGGTCCGTGAATTGCGCGACCTCAAGAGACAGGTCGAGATCGGGTGGCCTCTGAGCATTCGGCAACGCGACGGCGTCGGCCGGATGGTCGCTCGGTCTCGAGCGCGCCGCGGGACGGAGACAAGTCCGGCATCGTAGCTCCGAGCATCGTTCGGAACCCTTGCCCAAAGGGGTACCTGCCGTATCTTGCCCCTCATAGAACTGTTCCACGATATGCAGGGGCACCACCGAATGTCGACAAAGCGTAACATCGTCATCGACGAGAACATGTGGACGTCTATCCACAAGGCGATTGGCCGAGAGACCAGCGTGACCGGAGAGCGGCTTACGGCCAGCGGCTACATCCGTCGGGCGGTCGAACGCGACCTCGAGAAGGCCGGGGTCCCGCTCCCCAAGAAGTAACGCCCCTCGGCTCCGTGCCGCGGGCGAAGGATTCGGGGCGGTCGCAGAGAGGACACAAGTCCTGGTCTGCGGCCGCCTCTCTTCGTTGACAGCTGCTGCGCGTTCAGCGCACCCCGAGCACCCGGACCGTGAGTCCCTCGCTCGGCGGATCACCCTGAAGAACCAGGCTGATCAGATCTCCGCGTTCGCCTTCTGCGACCGGCGGTAGAAGAAGAAGCCCGCGCCAAGCGCGGCCGCGACACCAAAGGTCAGGAGGAAGACCTTGAGCGCGATCGCGAGGAGGCCCATAACCCAGGCGGTGATCGGCACCATGAGGATCTTCAGCGCCTCCAGAAGGAGGAAGCCGATGACCCCCGATGCCGTCAGTCCCGCTGCAAACCTCATCATGCCCATGCCCGTTCCCTCTTCTCGCGTCCGTTCTCAGGGTTCTACGTCCACCGCGCCTTCTGAGTTTCAGACGACCCCAACGCGGCTTCGGTTGCAGAGCGTCATCCAGGGTAGCGCCTCGACAGCCCAAAAATCAAACACACTATACCCCTTGTGTGTGCTGTATTGTATACATACAATATGTCTCAGGTATTAGGTATCTTTGGGGTATAGGTAGCACAGATGACCAAACGCAACATCGTGATCGATGACGATCTGTGGATGGATGTTCAGCGCGAGACCGGGCGGATCACCGCGGGAACGGGACGCCCGCTGAGCGCGAGCGAGTGGATCCGACAGACGATCCGCGACGAGCTCGAGCGCCTTCAGACCCTTCGCCGCCGCTCGTCGTGAAGGCGGTCCACGCGGATATCCGGCTTCTATCGGACATCCGGGAAGAGCACAGTAGCTGGCTGGCGTACAGCGAGATCGACCTGCTCCACGACTTCGAGCTCCAGGCCTGGTCGGGTTGGAGTCTGAGTATCCATCAGCGACGAATGGTCGAGCACATGGTGGAGACTGCAAACGACCGTCGCAAAATGGCGATGTCGTTGAGCCAGCAGGGCGTGGGCGCGACCACGCCGACGAGGCGGAACAAGGTCTCGGTCTGACCGGGGCCCAGAGTCAGCGGCCCTCCCGACCCAAGACCGGCAGGGTCGCTGGCTCTAGCCGAAGATCGCGAGCGTGAGAATCCCGAGCAGGAGACCCACCCCGACGAGGATGCGGCCTGTGCCCCCACTGCCGTCGCCGTTCGCCTGGGGCGGCTTGGTCCAGAAGAGGACGAGACCGCAACCGCGACCCGACGCCGCCGAGTACGAGTTGTCCAGGTATTCGATCGGAGTCCCGGACGCTCGGGGGTAGATCTCCACGCCCGCGATTTGTTCGGGGGGCAGCAGATCGTCGATCGACGCACCGTTACCCTGCTGGACGCGCACTCCGTCAATGAAGGTCCGGGACGGGCAGCCGTTGCCCAGAATCACGCCCCGATCGATTCCCGACGCTGCGCTCGCGAGCCCTACCGACATCCCCGGAAAAGCCAACACGAGGTCCGACGGCTTCGCCATCGGACGTCGGGCGATGTCCTCCTCCTCAAGGAAGTACCCGTTGAGCGCAGGATTGGCCATGCGCTCGCGAAATGCGGCGAGCGGTCCCAGCCCCATGGTACCCTCTGCTATAACGGTGATCGGCTCGAGCGGAATCGCCTCGATCCCGAGTTTGACCTCCAGATCGAGCACGGCATCCGGAGCCAGGTCGAACGGGGCCGTGTCCCAGTCGGCGTAGCCGAGGTGACTGACCGCCAGGCTGACCCGTCCTCCTGCGCGAAGGCGGAGAACGAAGGCGCCCTGTGCGTCGGACACGGAAGATGCGACGACGACATCGTCTTCGTTCATCAGTACGAGGTTCGCGTCCGCGATCGGCAGACCATCTCCCACACCCAACACGACACCTCGCACAATCTGAGCATCGACGGGCTCAGCGGAGAGAAGGCATGCCACAGCAAGCAGGGCACACCAGGCCACACCTGGCCCGCCGTCCCGAATGCCACGGCAACGTGGCGCTGTACTCTGCATACCTGTCCTCCCGTGCGGCATGTTCTCGCGATGGGAAATACGACCCCGAACGTCACGGCTTTCCGGCGGAACCACGCTGGCTCCGCAGCAGCAAGTCGCCTTAAATCCCTCCATCGAGGGAGAAGGTCCACACGGTCGGCGCGTCCACTGCCGGCCGCTCGCCCGAAACAGCCTGTCCGGCGAGGATGGTGATGTACTGCCGGCCATCGATCGCGTACGTCATCGGCGTCGCAGTGCCACGCCCCACCTCGGCCGACCACACCTCGTCGCCGGTGCGGGCGTCGAAGGCGACCATCCGATCCCCGGTGCCCCAGAAGACGAGTCCACCACCGGTCGAAAGTGCGCCCCCGTTCGCACCCTGCGCAGGCACGCGCCACACCTCTCGATTCTCCACCGGATCCCACGCGAGCATCATCGTCGTCGGTCCCTGTACCTCGGGCCGGACCGGGCGATCACCGCCGCGAAAGATCGTCCCCGTGTTCCAGATGCCCTGGGTGTATTCCAGAGTCTCGGTCTTGGCGTAGTAGAAGTTGTTGTTCTTCGCCGGGAGGTAGACGAAGCCGGTCTCCTCGTTCCAGGCCATCGGTGGCCAGTTGTGCGAGCCCGTCGGCCCCGGTGAGAGATACGCGCCGTTCTCACTGTTTCCGTAGCGCGCGATCTCGGTCTCCATCGGACGACCGTCTTCGCCGATCCCGAGGGCCCAGGTCACGTCGTCCGCAAAGGGCTCGCCAGAGATGAACTCACCCGTGACGCGATCGACGACGTAGAAGAAGCCGTTCTTGGGCGCCTGAACGATGACCTGCCGCTCGCGGCCGTCGATCTCCAGGTCGAGGAGCATGAGCGGCTGCGTCGCCGTGTAGTCCCAATCGTCGCCCGGGGTCGTCTGATAGTGCCAGCGGTACTCCCCGGTCTCGCCATCGAGCGCCACGATCGAGGAGAGGTAGAGGTTGTCACCGCCGCCCGGGCTCCTGTGGTCCCGACTCCACGGGGACCCGTTCCCGGTACCGATGTAGAGAAGGTCGAGCTGGTCGTCGTAGACCATGGCGTCCCACACGGTGCCTCCCGCCCCAATCTTCCACCACTCACCGGTCCACGTCTCGGCCGCGACCCTCATCGCGTCGGTCTCGAAGCCGTCATCCGGATTGCCCGGCACGGTATAGGTGCGCCAGAGCTGCTCGCCGTCATCCACGGCATAGGCCGTGACATAGCCGCGGACGCCGTACTCGGCGCCGGCGTTCCCGATCACGACCCGATCGCGAAATACTCGTGGCGCCCCGGTGATGCTGTAGTCCTCGCCGGCAGGTGTCGTCTGCACCGCCCACTCGACGTGACCGGTGTGACGATCGAGGGCTACGAGGCGCCCGTCGAGGAGCCCCACAAACAGCCTGTCCCCCTGGACGGCCGCGCCACGGTTCACGTCGCCGCAGCACGCCGAGGGTCCCCCCTGCTCTTCATCGGGAATGGCAGGGTCCCAGTACCAGAGCTCCTCACCCGTGCGCGCGTCGAGAGCGAAGACCGTACTCATCGGTCCGGTCGCGTACATCACCCCGCCGGCGACCACGGGCGTAGATTCGAGCCGCGCGCCCTTTCTGGGGATGTCGTACGTCCAGGAGACGGCGAGTCGGCCCGCGTTCTCGGTCGTGATCTGGGCGAGCGGGCTGTACCTCCGTTCACCGAGGTCGCGACCGTGCGTCGCCCATTCGGCGTCCACGACGGAAGGAGCGTCGGACGGGGGTCCGGACTGAGCGGCCGCACGCGTACCGGAAGCGCTGAGTGCGGTCGCGAGCGTCACGGCCACGACGACGATCGTAGGCGAAGCGATCGACAGAGGGGTCAAGCGGAAACCTCCATTTGGCGGCAGAGCTCTGATCATACGGCCGCCGACTGTGGTTCGCGACGCGGCCGGTGCGCTACAGCTCGACCCAGACGCCCCGCGGCCCGGCGTTCACGATGCGCGTTTCGCCGAGTCGCGACTCCTGTTCCCACGCGGCGTGAATGTGGCCGCAGACGGCGAGGCGTGGCTGGGCCCGCTCTATCGTCTCGAGCACCGCCCTGCTCCCCAGGTGCGCCCCTTCCACTGCCTCGTCCACGTGGCCGAGTGGGGGAGAGTGCGTCACGAGAACCGCACCGTCGGGACAGCCCTCGAGCATTCCTCGCGCCTCGCGTTCACTCAGATCGAAGCTCCACGCCCCGAACGGCGTCACCGGCACCGCCGCGCCGAGACCCCAGAACGGGACACCGTCGATCTCGCATCCCGAACCGTGGAGCACGTGGGCCCCTGCCCAGGCCGAGCACGCCTCCGCCAACTCACGGTCGGACTCCCCGTTTCCGGGGACGAGTACCGTCGGACACGCGGCGGCGGCCAGCACATCCACCACGTCCTGGAGCCCATTCCGCATGACGGCGAGATCACCAGCACAGACCAGCACGTCGGCTTCGGCAGAGCGCTCGACGAGGCTCGCGGCGGCCGGGAAGTCACGATGGATGTCGCTGCAGAGGAGAAGCTTCATGAGGGGCTACGCGAGCGAGCGAAGAATGGCATCCGGCGAAGATGGCATCGGGGGTTTGCGAGGACCACCGGTGCATCGCATCGTGACGCCCCCGCACCACGCAAAACCCTGAGGATTCGACCATGCTCCGACGCTCCCTCCTCACCGCCCTCACCGTCGCGTTCACCGCGGCGGCATGCGGTGGTGACGCCGAACCCTCGGTGGCGCTCGACACGCCGTCCGTGGAGGCCGCGCTTGCCGCGGTCTCGCCCGAGATCATCGAGCACCACATCGGCGTTCTGGCCCACGACTCCCTTCAGGGCCGCGCCCCGGGTACCCGAGGGTATGAGGGAGGCGCCCGGTACGCAGAGGAGCGACTTCGCGATCTCGGACTCGTCCCGGCCGGCGAGAACGGTACCTATCGGCAGGCGGTCCCGCTGCGCCGAAGCACCGTGGTCGAGAGCGCGAGTGCTCTGGAGATCTCGACGGCCGACGGCACGTCGGGCATGACGTACGACGTCGACTACTACCTGGGTGCGGATCCTCTGCGCGAGAGCGTCGAGATCTCCGAAGCCCCCGTCGTCTTCGTCGGCTTCGGCGTGAGTGCGCCGGAACTCGGGTACGACGACTACACCGACATCGACGTCGAGGGTAAGGTCGTGATGTTCCTCAGTGGGGGGCCTGCGGCGTTCCCCAGCAACGAGCGGGCATACTACTCCTCCGGGGCGACGAAGTCCGCCGAGGCAATCAGCCGGGGCGCCATCGGCACGATGGCGTTCTGGGCTCCGGACGACCCCCGTCTGCGCTGGGAGGTGAACGCCAACCGATCGAAGCGCGGAGCCTTCGCCTGGCTCGACGACGACGGCACCCCGAATCGCGGCGACGAACAGCTGCTCGGGTCGGCCTCGCTCAATCACTCTGCGGTCGACGCTCTCTTTGCCGGAGCGCCAACCGCCGTGGCCGACGCCATCGCATCGGTCGTGTCGGGCACGCCGACCTCGTTCGATCTGGCCACACGTGTCACGATCCGGACGCAGACGCAGCATGAAGACGTCGATTCGTGGAACGTCATCGCGAAGCTCGAGGGCAGCGACCCGGCGCTCGCTGACGAGCACGTCACCTACGTAGGGCACGTCGACCACTTCGGGGTGGGCGTCGAGGTCGATGGCGACGACATCTACAACGGAGCGCACGACAACGCCTCGGGTGTCTCGATCGTCCTCGAAATCGCGAAGGCGTACGCGACGCTCCCGGTCGCGCCCCGCCGGTCTGTGCTCTTCCTGATCGTGACGGCCGAAGAGTGGGGCCTGCTCGGCTCCGACTACTTCGTCCAGAATCCGACCGTCCCACAGGAGAGTCTGGTCGCGAACTTCTCGCTCGACATGCCGTTCCTCTTCCATCCACTGAAGGACATCGTGCCGTACGGCGACGCCCACTCGAGCATGGGGCGATCGGTCGCTCAGGCCGCGGATCACATGGGCATCGGCATCGGACCCGACCCGATCCCCGAGCAGGTCCTCTTCATCCGCTCGGACCACTTCTCGTTCATTCGTCAGGGCATCCCTGCCCTCTTCATCAAGAGCGGCTTCGAGACCGGAGACGAACGTGACGGGGGTGCCATGAACACCGCGTTCCGGCAGGAGCGGTACCACACGCCCTTCGACGAAGCCGATCAGGGCTTCGACTTCGGGGCCGGCGCAGACCACGCACGGATCAACTTCCTGACCGGCTACATCATCGCGCAGGAAGACATGCGACCGACGTGGAACGAGGGAGATTTCTTCGGGGGACTTTTCGGAGGAGGCTGAGACTCGGGGCGTAATTCGCCAGGCCGCCAACTCGTCACACTCTTGCTATATCATACCCCTTTGGGGTATGATATAGTGCCAACCACGGGAGCCTTTCCGTGATCTATAGGTAGAAGATGATGACGAGGAGGGGTTATGAGCGCGAAGACGAATGCACAGGTGGCGGACAGCGTATGGCCCGCCGTCGAGAGGGCGATCCGCAATCAATTGCCACGCCCCGAGTTGGTCATGGGGGTCCAGGTCGACCGCATGACCGAGTGGTTCGCTGGCGAGGTCATCCGCCAGATCGCGCGTGAACTCGACAGTGCGGGTGTGCGCGTTCCAGACGTCTGCTAGGGGTTCGGAACGGAAGCGGTCGGAAGGTAGAGGGCTGCCATTCCCGAGCCGACGACGCGCTCCACGGCCAGCCGATCGACGAGGAGCTGAGGTGCCACGTCCGTCACGTGTGACGGGGCAATGAACACCACCGGTCCAGGCATGCGATCGAGCTGGCGGGCAAAGGCATCGACGTCTTCGCCGATCAGCGGCAACGACTTCGCGTGCCGTCCGGTGAGGAAGTAGATCATCGCCGGCTCGTTGGAATACACGGTCGCGTAGGGCGCCGAACGGTCGACAACCCAACGAAGGACCGGATCGTCCGCCCACCCGACGGACGTGAAGTAGAGTCCGTACTCGTTGACCGCGGTCACGCCCTGACGGACTTCCGACGACGCAGCCACGGCCCACCCACAGGCGACGATCCCCAGAACCGTCCACCCCGGCCGACCTCGTGAGCGCGCCACCGATACGGCGGCGGCGATGGCGAGCACCGTGCTCAGCACGAGCACCGGGAAGAAGATCCGCGCGTCGAACGGGATACGGGGATCGGCGAACAGTCGCGAGGCGACAACTACAGACAGGTAGCACGCCATGTATACGAGCGCGGACCTGACGACAGCCTTCCGCGGCTCCTGCTTCCACTCGGGCTCCCGCGACGCATACCAGACGAGGATCGCACCCACCCCGAGCACGACAGCGCCGATGAGCGTCGCACCTCCCGGCCACACCGCACTCATGAGTCCTCGTGGAATCGGCCACTCGGCGGCCAACCCGGCGAGTTGTGCGACCACCCGGTCCATCCCGGCCTGAACACCGAATTCACGAATCGCCTCGCCGGATGTGTCGACACGCCGGCTCCACCAGAGCACGAAGAACAACGACGGAAGCCCGGCCTGTGCCATGGCCGCCGCACGTTCGCGCGGGGTGCCACCCCGGAGTCCACCCATGACCACCGCCGCGAGCGTGCCCGCCACGCCGACGTAGCGCACGGCCAACCCCGCAGCCGCCAACAGCCCGTGCAACCAGTGCACACCCGGTCGCCGAACGAGCGCGAGGACGAGCAGCATGGTAGTCGCCATGAACAGCGGCTCGGACCAGATCGCGAGGTGCAGTCGCACGAAGACTGGCGTCGCGAGGAGAGCCCCGGCGGAGAGCGTAGCCGCGAGGAGCCCGAAGGGCAGGACGAGCAGACCGACGCCCGCCACGACCACCCCCGCCGCGAGCGCGGTCACCCAGAGTGCGGCCGCTTGCGGGGGGAGCCCGAGCCGCATCACGCCCGAAAGAACCGCCGAGTACCCCGGCGGGAAGTGCGAGAGCTCCGCGACGGAGTCGGCGCGACTCCAGTGCGTGATCGGGATCGTGAACGTGCCACCCGCGCGGAACGACTCGGCGGCCGTCAGATACTCTACGGAGTCACCGTGAACGCCGGGCGTGAGTTGCGAACGGTTGATCCCCAGGACGCCGAGCACCGCAACGAGCGCAGCGGCCACGATGAGCAGCCGGGCGTACTGCTCCGGACGGGCACGAGCCGGCTGGTCGGAGTCGGAAACCGAGAGGCTCAGGTCGCTATCGCCCCGGTCCGTCTCATCCGATACGGGCCCACCGAATGCCGTTCACCGTGACTGCACTGACCGCACCCGACGCCCCGACGTCGAAGGTAGCGAGCGCGTCTCCGCGCCAGCGCGCCTCCCACTCGACGAGAAAGGTGTCGTGGTGCCAGTGCGACGCCGGGCCCTGCAGACCCGGGCTCCGATCGACGTAGAGCGCGCCACCGCGCACCTCCACAGTGACCTGTCCGTACATCTCGCTCTCATACGTGCCGGCGTACGCCTCCAGCGTATGAGAAGGTGTCGTGCCCTCGACGCGCGACTCCGCACGGGCTGCTACTGCCGCCGCCCCCGCCGCTTCGATCTCATCGTAGACCGGCCTCAACTCGGCGCTCCAGTCCCGCACGTCGTCGGGAGCCAGGAAGTGATCGAGCGCCCGATACATGAGCGCGTGGCGTACCTCGACGTGATCACGGTTTCCGAGGACGTACACCCCGACGTTCTGGTCGCGCACCAGGCCTGCGATCGCGACCATCCCATCGATGCTGCCCGTATGGAAGTCGAGCTTCTGACCGCGGAAGTCGTGCTGGAACCAGGCCAGGCCGTACGTCATCCAGTTGGGGTGGGTAATCTGCTGCGTCGGATAGAACTGACTCGGGGTGACCATCGTCTGCGGCGTGAACATCTCTTCGACGACGGCCTCCGACAGGATCCTGGTCCCGTCGGCGGCTACTCCTTCGTTCAGGAGCATCCGCAGCCAGCGAGACATGTCTTCCACGCTCGACCACACGGAGCCTGCCGCGTCGACCGGATCGACCGAGGCGTTCTCGATCACCATGCGCTCGCCGTCCACGGTGTAGTGCGGACGCGCCACGTTCGGCTGCCCCGTCGTCTCGGAGAGCAGAGAGACCGTCTCTGTCATCCCGAGAGGCTCGAAGATGCGCTCGTCGATGAAGTC
>JBDGVS010000042.1:0-11764 GCA_039585535.1 Gemmatimonadota bacterium
CCAACTCGATCGACCCTGACCCGCGCCGGGTCGCCCTGCTGGCTCAGGAAGAAGCCTTTTCGAAGGGGATCACCTCCTTTCAGGATGCCGGTTCGTCCTGGGGTACCGTCGACCTGTGGACTTCGATGATCGACGGTGGCGAGCTCGATATCCGGATCTATGCGATGATCCGCGCGAATCCGGCCTCCCTCGCGGAGAACCTCGAGGCTTATCGGATCGTGGGCTACGGTGACGAGCGGCTCACGGTGCGAGCGATCAAGGTGTCGATCGACGGAGCACTCGGGTCGCACGGTGCGTGGTTGCTCGAGCCCTATGAGGATCTGCCTTCCTCGGCTGGACTGAACACGACTCCGATGGACGTCGTCGTGGAGACCGCACGTCTCGCGATGGAGCACGATTATCAATACAACGTGCATGCCATCGGCGATCGCGGGAATCGAGAGACCCTCGACGTCTTCCAGGCCGCGTACGAGGCTGCCGGCGAAGGGGACTACCGTTGGCGCATCGAGCATGCCCAGCACCTCCATCCGGACGATATTCCGCGCTTTGGAGAGCTGGGCGTGATCCCGGCCATGCAGGGCGTGCATGCCACGTCCGATGGCCCCTGGCTCGAAGCGAAGCTCGGCCCCCAGCGAGTCGAGGAGGGCGCATACGCCTGGCAGAGTCTCATGAAGTCAGGCGCAGTGATCGTGAACGGCACCGATGCCCCTGTCGAGAATCTCGATCCGATTCCCAGCTACTACGCTTCGGTTTCTCGTCGCATGGCGAACGGCGAGGTGCTTCTTCCGGAACAGCGGATGACCCGGATGGAGGCTCTCCGTTCCTACACGATCAACGCCGCGTACGGAGCCTTCGAAGAAGAGCTGAAGGGGAGTCTCGAGATCGGCAAGCTCGCGGACGTCACGATCCTGTCGCAGGACATTCTAACGATCGACGAAGACCGTATACCGGAGACACAGGTGCGATACACCATCGTGGGTGGAAGAGTCGTGTACACCGGAGAATCGCGGTGAGTGATGCCCCTCCAGGTGACGTCCCGACCCAGGACGTGACTCCGAACGACGCCTCCGCGCCTCGATCTCCACTCGAGGGAAGTCTCCCCGACATTCTGGCGATCATCGAGAGCGCGAAGGCTCGGGGAGGCATCGAGAGCATGGAGCGTTTCGTGGCGAAGGCGCTGCCGGAAGCCGAGGAGGCCGAGGTCAAGGAGGCCTCCGAGGTCGCGCTCGAGGTGATCGAGTCCGTTCCTGTGTTCCTCGCCCGAGCCCGTCAGGAGGCGGAGGATCGAGGACTCTCGAACGTCGTGATGCCGCTGCTCGACCACGCCGAGCGTTACTACCTTCAGCCGATGGACCTCATCCCCGAGATGACGCAGGGGCTACCGGGTCTGCTCGATGATTCGTACCTCGTCATCCGGATCATCGAGAATCTCGAGAAGGGGCCGGAAGTCTTCCTCGATTGGGATCTCGACTTCCCTGCCCGCTTCCTGGGCAGGCTCATCGGCCCGGTCATCAGTCAGCGACTGGATCGGATCGCCGCAGAAGCGATGCAGGAGGTCTCCAAGCAGCTGGCCGACTTCTGGGACGAGATGGCCTATCTGGCCTGATCGCCCCCTCCGGTGTCGGAGACGACGGCGCGACCATCGAGGCCAGTCGTAGTGGGTTTCAGGCGTTCGAGACGCTGATAGCCTGAGCTTGGCGGGACGTGGGAACGGAAAACCCCCGCCGGCCCGAAGGCCGACGGGGGTGACCCGTATCGCTACGTCGGGTGGATTCTAGATCCAGCCCTTCGAGCGGAAGTCCTTGATCGCGGACGCCCACTGGTCCATCTCATTCGGAAGACCGAAGGAGACCCGGTTGTAGTCGAGCATCGGCGGGAAGTTGCGACCGACCAGCAGGCCACGTTCGGCCATACGGTTCCGGTACGTCGCGAGGTCCCCATTGATCTGATGCATGATGAAGTTGGTGTTCGTCGGCAGGTACTCGAGGCCGAGCTCGTTGAGCGTCGTGTGGACGATCGCCTTCGCTTCCTCGTTCACTGCGACGGAACGCTCGACGATGCCGTGATCGTTCAGCGACGCAACGGCCGCCGCGCCCGCGAGTACGTTCGGGCTGTTCTGGACCGAGTGCTCCTGGAGTCGACGAGCCGTGGTCGGATGTGTGGCGGCATACCCGAGCCGGAGACCGGCCATTGCGAAGATCTTCGAGAAGGTCCGAATGACCACGACGTTGGGTTTCTGGTCGATCCACTTGAGCGAATCCCAGTACCGATCATCCGTGACGTATTCGAGGTACGCTTCGTCCATCAGGAAGGTGGTGGTCTCGGGTGCATCCGAGATCCACGCGTCGATGTCCGCCGAATTCGTGATCGTTCCGGTCGGGTTGTTCGGGTTGCAGAAGTACACCACCGACGGCCGCTCCATGGACAGCTCACGCATCTGCTGAACGTCGTGCTGGAGGTCCGCGGTAAGCGGAACCGTCTTCACTTCGAAGGGCATGGTGTCCTGATAGTCCATGACGTCTTCGAAGGTCGGTGCGGCAGCGATCAGCGGCGTATTCGGCCCCTGGAACGCCTGCGTGCAGAGCTGGAGGATCTCCGTCGAGCCGAAGCCCAGCGTGAGGTTCTCCGGCTTCACGTCCAGATACGTCGAGAGGGTCTCGATGACCTCGCCTCGTCGTCCGCCGTACCGATTCGATTCGCTGATCGCTTCGATGATCGCCTCACGAGCAGCGGGCGAAACACCCAGCGGATTCTCGTTCGAACTGAGGCGGATGTTGCCGTTCGCATCCGTCTTGCCCGGCCCGAAGCCCGGTGCGCGATCCAGCAGCGTTCCCAGGGCACCACCGGCTCCTGTAAAGCCGGCGAGTCCTGCCGCCAGACCTGAGGTTACGAAACCGCGACGATCCACCATATGTCCTCCTGCGTAGTTGTACGGGGCAGCCCCCAATCTGGGGGCGCGGTGTCAGGGCCGAAAGGGAGGCCGAATCCTCAGGCCAGGGTCAGCTCCTCACCTTCACTCCGAGCGATGACGGCGGAGCACGTCAGGTCCCCGGTCACGTTCACTGACGTCCGGATCATGTCGAGGATCCGATCAACCCCGAGGATGAGCGCGATACCTGCCTGGACGTGCTCACCCATGCCTACCGAATTCAGCACGATAATGAGGGTGATGATCCCTGCCGACGGCACACCAGCGGCTCCGACCGAAGCGAGGGTCGCCGTAAGGACGATGACGAGCTGATCGGCCAGAGCGAGATCCACTCCGTAGATCTGGGCAATGAACATCACGGCGACGGCCTGATACAGAGCCGTGCCGTCCATGTTGATCGTCGCGCCCAGCGGGAGAACGAACGAAGCCACTTCGTTCGAGACGCCCACCTTCTCTTCCGCCGTCTCGATGGTCAGAGGCAGCGTCGCATTCGATGACGAAGTCGAGAACGCGAGCAGCGGGGCCGCGGCGACTCTCGGGTAGAACTTGGCCGGGTTCAGCTTCGCAACGAAGCGCAGGATCAATCCATAGGTGCCGAACGCGTGAATCATGAGTCCGGCGACGACCACGAGCGTATACGTGAACAGACTCTGAAGTAGATCGAATCCGAAGTTGGCTACCACGGACCCAATCAGAACGAAGACGGCATATGGTGCGAGCTCCATGATCCAGTTGATCAAGACCATCGATGCGTCGTTGATGCCGTGGAAGAATGTGAGCACGCTCTCTCTACGATCCGGTTGAACCACAGTGAGCGCGGCCCCGAAGCAGATCGTGAAGAAGATGAGCGGCAGCAGGTCCATGTCTGCCGCAGCCTTGACCGGATTGCGGGGAATGATCCGCAGAAGGGTCTGCTCCCACCCGGGTGCGTTGTCGGCAATGTCCATCCGGCTTGCCGCATCGCCACCGTAGCGCTCGGTCAGTTCCACACGGGTTTCTTCGGAGATTCCCGACCCTGGCTTGACCACGTTGGCGAGCGCGAGGCCCACGGTGACAGCCACGGCCGTCGTAAGCATGTAGTAGGCGAGGGTCTTGCCGCCGATGCGGCCTAGTTTCCGGAGGTCACCGAGGGAAGCGGTTCCGACCAGAAGACTCGCCACCACCAGGGGAATCACGATCATCGTGATGAGATTGATGAACGCGGTGCCGAGGATCTCCACGCGGCCGAGAATATCCTGCAGGATGGCGATGTCGCCGATGTTTGCCGCAGCGCCGACGATGGCGCCCCCGACGAGGCCGATCAGGATCTTCGTGTACAGCTGCATGCGATTCCCTGGGTAGGTAGCCAGACGTGGATCGGCGCCAGAATAGACCGACCCCCGAGGTGGGTGCAAATGAACAAATGCGACGACCGTTCGGAAGCGGTCGTCGCTGAGGCGGGACTATCGGGCCGGGATAGCCTCCGCCCGCTCGATCACCGCCCCTTCCAGTGCGACGTCTACGACGTCCATTCCCGAAACAACGGTACCGATAATGGTATACGCGTGATCCAGGCGGACGTTGTCCATGAGGTTGAAGTAGATCTGCCCGTCCCCCGTATCGTGTCCGCGCGTGGAGATTCCGACGGTACCGCGCCACTGCGCCTGGGTGCCGACCTCGTCACGCGTGAAGGGGCCATCGCCCTGATACTCGTTTGCACCGGGACTCCCGCCCTGAAGGACGAAGTTCGGCGCCCAACGGTGGAAGGTCAGCCCGTCGAAATGACCTTCCTGGACGAGTCGCCAAAAGCGAAAGGTGTTGGTCGTCGACAGATAGGGATGGAGTTCAATGTCGATCTGCCCCCCGCTCTGCATATGTAGCACCACGTGTGCCCCGTCCATCGCCTTCATCTCCTGGACGCTCGGGAGAGGCATTCGGGGCAGGGGATGGGGCGTCGGCGTGTACGGACGGCCGTTCCACTCGCGGAGAGCCGCGGCGGTCAGGCCGGCGATCCGCGCGTCGTAGTCTGAGAGAAAGGGGATCATCCGGTCCGACAGGCTGCGGTCTCCCAGCTGCGTCAGCGTCTCTACGAGGGCGACCCGCGGGTCTCGCCACGTCTCTCGCTGCGCCGCGGAGATTCGCTCGAAGGCGGTCAGGAGCGCTACGGCGGTCGCGTTCGTTCGGCTCGCGCCATCGAGAAGGCGCGCGGCGGTCATCAGAAGCTGTGGGTCGTCTCGCTCGAGTTGGGCTACGAGCACATCGTCGATCCGGTGGCCGTCGAGCTGATACAGCCCCTGGATCGCGACCGTCCGCACGTTGTCGGCGTCGTCGTACGCCAGCGTTCGAAGCACGCTGCGATTTCCGAGCACGGTGGCGGCACGGGCTGCGTAGGTACGCACGAACGGGTTCTCGTGTCCGATGTGCCGGGACAGGCGGGCCGCAGCGTCCCCCGGGAAGACCTGGGCGAGAGAGAGCAGGGCGTAGGATGCGTCCTGCCAACCCATCGGATCGGTGTCGAGCGTTGCCTCGACCTCCCGAAGAATCGTGCGCTGAAGCTCGACTTCTGTGCACGGCTCGTCGAGCCCCGCGACACCGAGCAACCGGATCGGCTCAGGTACCGGCTGGGTGGAGTCCTCGGGGGTGACGCGCGCCGCCGCCAGCAGGTAGCTGCAGCTCACGCCCGTGCGCGGTGTGGAACCGAGGATACGGAAGGCCTCGAGTACCGAGTGGAGCGATGAGTTTCCGACGGCCCGGCGCATCGTCTCGGGCTGGGCCAGCGAGGTGATCTGATCGAAGAACTTCATCGCGGTCGCGGGGACGAGCGGGGCGTCGTCTCTCAGAGACCGCTGAAGTCGCTCGGCGTCGACCGCTCCGATGAGGCCCAAGATGGTAAACGACAGCGTACGAACCCTGACGCTCTCCACGGCCAGACGGTGTGCCCCGAGGTACCCGGTGAGCTCTCCCGCTCGTACCGCGAGGCGTGGTCCGAAGTTCGTGGAAGCCGGGGCGGTTCGAACAAGGGACTCGATACCGAGCAACGCACCCGTAAGCACTTCCAGTGGCGCGTCCTCGCTACCGTCGCGAGTCGCATCGAGGAGTAGGCGCAGGGCCTCCGATCGGTGCTCCGAAGTCAGTCGCAGGCGGCCCAAAGAGCGGGCCAGCTCTCCGCGGACTGTCGCATTCGTTTCCTCGGAGAGTCCGTCGGCGAGAATCTCGAAGACCTGATCCCCGTCCGATGTGAAGTGGGCCTGGGCCAGAGCGTAGGCGGCTTCAAGCCGGACGTTAGCGGACGGATCGTGCAGGCCCTTCTCGATGTGCGTGACGAGCGCCGGATTCTCGAGGCGTCCGAGGGCGCGAATCGCCACTGCGCGAAGGAATACGTTCTCCGTCGAGCTGTGCTGGACAAGTCTGTCGAGGGGCGGACCCTCGGTCGGGCGCATATCCTCGAGGTCGAGGATGCGGAGATACTCCGCCGTCAGGCGATCGCCGGGATCCGCGTCGGGCACACAGCTGGTCGCGGTCAGACTGAGGGCCACCAAGGTGAGCGCGAGGCGTGGGCTGCGACTTCGGATCATGGTTCGAACCGTACCGGAACGAGTGAGGCTTCGGAGTCTCGTGAAAGGGCTCGGAACAGCCAGAGGCCAACGAGAGAAAGCGTCAGGATTCTGAGAATGAGAACCCAGGAGGGGTCCAGCGCCCATGCGCGGGCGACCGCAGCCGGCGTGAACCAATAATAGGCGGTCACGGCGAGGCCCGCGGCCCCAGGAAGCGCGCGAGCTGGTCGGACCGAAAGGAGCGTCGCCACACCCGAGAGGAGCAGCCAACTCGCGACGGCTCCGATGAGGACTACGATATATACGCCCAGGGCCCCGCCGGGGAGTGATAGTCTCGAGGTCAGGCCGGGCGCCAGGTAGAAGGCGGAAACGAAGCCGGGCAGTGCCAGCGCGAAGGCGCCGAAGGGAGTGCCGACCCAGCCGCGCCCGCGAGCCGGCGTCCCGATCGATACGAGGCCCGATCGTTCGGGGTTCAGGTCGAAGCAGGCATGGTGGGTGCAGGCCCGGCAGGGGGCGCAGCGGGCATTCTGCACGGGGGCCAGGGGCCGTTGGCCATAGAGCCGCTCGACCGGGAGAATCGGACAGATCGAATTGCAGAATCCTGCCTTCCGATCTCGAAGCAGTCCGCCAAGCAGCGCGCAGGTGGCCGCGACACCCAGTAGCACCGCCGTCGCGGGACCACTGTGGTCGAACAGCACGTGGCGGAAGGGGACGAGGGCGAGGAAGAGCACGATGCCAACCCCTGTCCACCAGCGGGCGCCGGTGCGTGTTAGCGGCCGTGCCATCGCCTCGGGCTCTCGAAGGGTAGAAAGCGTCGCGAGAGGGCAAACGTTTCGCCAAAGCTCCGCGTTCACCAGGAAGAGCGCAGGGAGCACCGGGATGATCCCATACCAGAAGACTCGTGCCGAGACATCCGGGACCAGGAGCAGGGAGACCGAGAGAAGGGCCGAGATCGCCAGTACGATCCACTTGGCAGCGATCCAGTAGGGAGATGCCGGCACCGGCCGTGGGGTCCACGTCATGCCGCCAAGGCCTCGGCGAGCACCGAGTCCACATGCTTGTCGGCGGGCCCCACCAGTCGGTCATGGAGGTCCCGGAAGACGGCTGCTGCCTCGTCACCCGCCCACGGTTCCGGTAGAAGTGTCCGGGGCAGGTACGGGTCCTCCAGAGGGAAGCGTCGGTATTCGTGGATGAGATCGAAGCGCAAAGCAAAGCAGCGCTCGACCGGTGGGTTGGCCGAAGCCACCTCGTCGAGCACCGGTGACCAGCGTCGGGTGAAGGCCTGGTAGCGAGCAGCCAGGGCCTCCAGATCCCAGCATCGAGCTACGATGTCGCTGACCTCTTCGCCTGTGACCCGCTGGGCCCGAAACCCGACATACCGATCGCTCAGCCCCAGCCCTTCCGCGAGCTCTTCGATCTGGGCGCCCACGTCGTGGGGTGAGATCCACACCCCGTTGCCGATCGATCCGAAGCCGAGCCAGGCCAGTCGGTCGCGTAGCCGATCCCGAAGGCTCCGGTTTCCCTGAGCGATGGAATAGGCCAGGAGGAACCAGTACCCATCCCACTCCTCCGGCCACGCCGGGTGGAAGATCCTCTCCGTCCCTTCCTCGAGCAGGCGTCTGCCTCGTGGAGTGAGCGAATAGTACGCGTGGCGGCCATCGCGCCGTGCCTCGAGCCAGCCCTTCTTCACCATTCGCGACAGTGCCGTGCGCACGGTCCCCTCGGTCAGGCCGAAGGGTTCGAGGAGGGCAATGAGGCTCCCGACCCATACCGAGTCCGATCGCTTCAGGAGGTATTCACCAAAGAGTGTGAATACCAGATCGCGAGGTCGGACCGCCTCCACGACGTCTGGGCTCAACGCGCCAGCCAGCGATACATGCCTCGAACGTTCATCGGAAACCATGTCTCGTACTGGTCCCAGTCGCCGTACTGGTCGAGGCGGATCTCGCCAGCGGCCTGATCTTCTGTCCATCCGCGGCCGAGGGCGTCACGCACTGCCCAGGTGAGGTCATCGTAGTACTGGATCTGGCGATGGATGGAGGCACGGTCTCCGTTCGGGCCATGTCCGAAAATGATCGTGTCGAAGGGGATCGTGAGCAGGGCCGAGATCGAAGTGAACAGCTCCGGAAGGTACCATCCGGCCAGATCTTGATACCCCATCCGGTCGTGTGCCACGAAGTCTACGGCGAAGGCGACTCCGGCGTCCGCGATGAAGGGGACGATCATGTTGTCTGTGTGGCCGAGACCGAGGTAATGGAGCTCGATCTCGCGGCCCCCGATACGGAGTTCCATCCGCTCGGCGAAGGTCACGGTCGGAAGGGGTTGAGCGGGGTCCGACCGCTCCTGGATCGGGGCGACTGCCAGCTCGTGCGCGATGATGGGGACGCCCGACTGATTCATCGCCGTCATCAGAGCGGCGGCGCCGGTCGCATGGTCCGCGTCACTGTGGCTGTAGACGATCGCCGCCAGTGGAGCTCCGGGTGCGATGCGCTGGATCTCGCTCGCCATCTGCGTTGCAGCGTCGACGCCGATCGGATCGAACACCACCACGCCGTCTTCTGTGACGAGGAACATCCCGTTGTGGTTCTGCCAGCGAAAACGGTAGAGGTCGAGGGTGACCTCCGTCGTTTCCCATGCCGCTTGGGCAAGGCCAACCGAAGGGGTGAAGGTCGTCGCTGACGCGACGAGAGCGGCCGTCAGGAGCACGCGCCGATGGGTCATGTGTGTCTCTCCGCGTTGGTCGCCTCAGGCTCTCATGCTGTGCGACGCCGACATCATAAGGAAAAGCCTCCTCGACCGCCGCAGGTCGAGGAGGCTGATCGAAGCCCAGGGACTCCGGCCGGAAGGGCCGGCTAGATCGTCTCCAGCTGATGGAAGATCTCGGTACCGTTCTTGAACCAATGCTCACGGAACGGACGTGGTGAGACCTCGTGACTCAGGACGGCCGACGTCAGTGCGTGAGGGAAAAGGGTCATTCGACCCTCTTCGTTCTCGTGAACCGTGTAGTCGCCGCTGATCTGGAGAGTCGTCCGAAGACGCTGGTCACCGTTCATCATGTACCCCTGGAGGAGGTGCGTGGTGGATTCCCACGCGCCCGGGGTGACGCTCAGATCGAGAATCGGCTGTTCGCTGCCGAAGACCCGGATTCTCAAACGGTCGTCGGTTTCGATGAACTGAGCGTCGATCGACTCGTCGTGGTACGGGAAGTGAAATCGATCGCCCTTGATCCGTCGCGCCTCTTCCGAGCTGGTCGCCGCGAGAAACGGATAAAATCCGGCTTTCGCGTGTCGACCCCACTGAGCGACTTCCGGCGGCACGATCACGGAAAACATGAGCTCCGTGTACGGCCCGACCACACTGTCATCGAAGAGGAACGCCGTAACCGACAAGACGCTTCGCTGATGAGTTACCTCAATAGGTTCCAGATGCGCCGGGAGCAGCTCCCGCGCATCGGAGGTAGCCATCTCGAAGAATGCGCTGACCCCCGTATGGAAGCGGTAGCTGCCGACTACGGACATACGCCGTAGCGTCGGAGAACCTTGGCAATCTTCTCGGCGCCCTCCTCGAGGTCCTCGTGGGTGTGCGCGGCCGAGATCGACATGCGGAAGCGTGACTTGTGCTTGCCTACGGCGGGGTACTTCACCGGGTTGATGAAGACCCCCTCGCGGAAGATCTCCTCACCCATCGCGAAGACACGCGCGTCATCACGGACCATGATGGGGATCACGTGAGAGGTGGAGTCACCCATGGGGATCTGTGCGTCGCCCAGGAGCTTCTGCATATAGGCCACATTCTCCCAGAGCTTTTCGCGCAGCTCCGGCTCCTGCCCGGCCAGCTCGAGAGCCTTACGGAGCCCTGCGACGACTACGGGCGACAATGCGCACGAGAAGAAGCGAGAGCGAGAGAAGCCACGGAGGTAGTTGATCAGTTGCATGGACCCGGCGATGTAGCCGCCCTGGCCACCGAGGCTCTTCGAGAAGGTGCCGAGGTGGATGTCGATCGCGTCGTCGAAGCCCTGGTGCTCGGCCACACCCTTGCCGGTCTCACCAAAGACGAAGGCCGAGTGTGCCTCGTCGATCATGAGGCGCGCTCCGTGCTTCTTGCAGACCTCGACCAATTCACCGAGCGGTGGCGTGTCCCCGTCCATGGAGTAGACGCCCTCGACGATCACCAGCTTCTTGCCTTCGAAGCCCCGGAGCTTGCGGTCCAGGTCGTCGGCTCGGTTATGGCGGAAGAAGCGCGACTTGGCCTTCGACAGAATCATCCCGTCGACGATGCTGGCGTGCGCGTACTGGTCGGCCACGATGAGGTCACCGGACCGCATCAGCCCGGCGATCGTCCCGACGTTGGCACTGTAGCCCGTCGGGAAAATCATGGCGGCCTCAGTCCCCTTGAATGCCGCGACTTCCTCCGCGAACTGACGGTGCAGCGCCGTCGTCCCACTCAGGATCGGTGAGCCCGACGAACCACCACCGTAGAGATCGGCGGCGTCCTTGATCGCCTGCTTGACCTCGGGCCGATACGAGAGCCCGAGGTAGTTGTACGACGCGAAGTTGACGAGCCCACGCCGGATCTCTCCGGTCTTGGTGTCCTCGACGTCGACGCGGGTACTGGGCGCCGAGTGGAGGGGTAACTCGTAGAGGTAGTAGCCAGCCGGCTTGACCTCACGCCACCAGTCGTCGAACGGCTCGAGAAGGGCGAATGCGTCGTCACCGGCACCGAAGTAGAAATTCGTGTAGTCGTACTCCATCGCCCCGGGGGCGGTGGCTTCCTCGGACGGAGCGACATCGACGCGAGGCGTGCTCGCGGCGGTCGTAGCGTCGGGATCGACGACGGTGGTTTCGGCCTTGCTCTCGGACATATCTGTTACCCGTTCAGTACATGGCACCGGGGGAGCCTCAATCTCTCCCATACTTACCCGCAGTTCAAGGAAAAAGTGCCCGATGAGTGACTTGCGCGAGCGGCTTCGAACGTGGACTCCGCCGGCCGGTTGGGAGCGTGTTCTGGCGATTGACGCGCACACGGGCGGTGAGCCGCTCCGGGTGATCGTGGACGGCTTCCCGGATCCCGGCGGTAACACGGTGCTGGAGCGTCGGCGTGGAGCCCGCGAACGGCTCGACCATCTCCGCCGTGCACTGATGTGGGAGCCGCGCGGGCATGCCGACATGTACGGCTGCATTGTCGGCCCTCCGACCACCAGGGACGCGGACTTCAGCGTGCTTTTCACGCACAATGAGGGCTTCAGCACCATGTGTGGCCATGGGATCATCGGAGTCGTGACAGTCGTGCTCGAGTGCGGCTT
>JBDGVS010000043.1:0-12735 GCA_039585535.1 Gemmatimonadota bacterium
TCGAATCCCGAGACCGTTTCCACCGACTTCGATGTCAGCGACAAGCTCTACTTCGAGTCTCTCACGCTGGAAGACGTTCTCGAGGTCCTGCACGTCGAGCAGCCGAAGGGGATCATCGTTCAGCTGGGCGGCCAGACCCCGCTGAAGCTGGCCGAGGCACTCGAGGCACTCGGGGCCCCGATCCTGGGTACTTCGGTCGATGCAATCGATCGCGCGGAAGACCGTGACCGCTTCGATGAGGTGTGTCGTGCGATCGGTGCGCGTACCCCCGAGAACGGGATGGCGACGAGCGAGGAGGAGGCGATTGCGGTCGCGACCCGCATCGGTTATCCGGTGCTCGTCCGGCCCAGTTACGTGCTCGGCGGGCGTGCCATGCGGATCGTGTACGATGAGCCGTCACTGAAGGAGTACTTCGAGGAGGCCGCCAAGGCGTCACCCGACCATCCGGTGCTCATCGACTCGTTCCTGGAGGATGCGTTCGAGGCCGATGTCGATGCACTTTCCGACGGGACGGATGTCGTGATCGGCGGAATCATGCAGCACATCGAGGATGCCGGTGTGCACTCCGGAGACTCGGCGTGCGTGCTGCCTCCCTACGGACTCTCGACTGCGGTGTTGGACGAGATCCGGAGCCTCACGCGCAAGTTCGCGCTCGAGCTGGGTGTGGTCGGCCTCATGAACGTGCAGTACGCGATCCGTGAAGGGATCGTCTACGTGCTCGAGGTGAACCCGCGGGCATCTCGCACGATTCCCTTCGTGAGCAAGGCGACCGGGGTGCCGCTGGCCCGGCTCGCGTCACGAATCATGGCCGGTGAGAGTCTCGCTGATCTGGATGTCCCGGAGGAACCGCCCGTGCCGGGGATCGCGGTGAAGGAAGCAGTCTTCCCATTCAACCGTTTCGACGTAGATGTGCTCCTCGGGCCGGAGATGCGCTCGACCGGCGAGGTCATGGGCTTCGATGACTCGTTCGGCATGGCATTCGCCAAGGCGCAGGTCTCGGCGGGCAATGTTCTGCCTGAAGAGGGTCGCGTGATCGTGACCGTGAACGAGCGTGATCGGGAGACCGTTACTCCGATGTTGCGGCGCCTGCGAGATCTCGGCTTCGATCTCATGGCGACCAAGGGAACCCGGACCCACTTGCAGAGTTTGGGAGTCCCCGCCGAGCTCGTCTTCAAGGTGGGTGAGGGGCGGCCGAACATCGTGGACCACATCGTGACCGGCGACATCGCGCTCCTGATCAACACGCCGTTCGGAAAGAAATCTCAGTTCATCACGTATGGCGTTCCGTACCTGACCACGATGTCGGCGACGTCGGCGGCCGTCGATGCGTTGATCGCGCTTCGTGCCCGTCGTCGTGAGGTTCGCTCGATTCAGGAGCGAATCGAGTCGCTGACCGCTCCGGTGGGGGCGGTCTGAGGACAGGCTTCTACCTCCATCCGTCGTCGCCTCTCCACGACACGGGTTGGGGGCATCCGGAGCACCAGGGCCGACTCCGCTTCCTTGCGTCTACCGTCGGGAAGGACCTGCTGACACTGCACGGACATGTCGAGCAGATGGAGGCCAAGGACGCCACGCTCGAGGATCTCGAACGGGTGCATTCGAGTGCACAGATCCAGTCCGTGCGGGATGCGTGTCAGGAGGCTGAGGCCTCTCAGGGTATCGTCACGATCGATGCAGACACCAAGGTCTCGAGCGCCTCATGGGATGCTGCACTGGGCAGCGCCGGGACAGCGATCGAAGCCGCTCGCGCCGTCGCGCAGGGCACGATCGCCAACGCGTTCGTAGCCACGCGTCCCCCGGGGCATCATGCGACGCCAGATCGGGCGATGGGCTTCTGCCTCTTCAACAACGTCGCCGTCACGGCACGGGCGTTGCAGGCTGAGGGGTTGGCGGACCGGGTGCTGATTCTCGACTGGGATGTCCATCATGGAAACGGCACCCAGGACGCCTTCTACGATGACCCATCGGTGTTCTTCGTCTCCGTCCACCAGGCGCCGCATTACCCCGGCACCGGCGGGGCCAGCGAGACCGGGGTGGGTGAGGGTCTCGGGACGACGCTGAATGTGCCGCTTGCGGCGGGTACGCCGCCGGCCCAGCATCGCGTGGCGTTCGAGGAGGCGGTGGGCCAGGCACTCTCCGACTTCGCTCCGGACTTCGTTCTCCTTTCGGCGGGCTTCGACTGTATGGCCGGTGATCCACTGGGCGGTATGCTCCTCGAGCCTTCCGACCTGTACTCGATGACTCGTCACGTCGTGGAGGTAGCTGCCGCAGGTTGTGACGGGCGCATCGTTGCCGTCCTCGAAGGCGGGTACGAGCCTCGGCGTCTGGGTCTCGGGGTCGTGGGAGTAATCCGCGCTCTGGCCGGCTTGGAGGGTCCGACGGGCTGAGTCCGGGAATGGCGCGGCTCGTTGCCCGTGCCTCCGGCCTCCGTACCTTCTTCTCCCATGTCTGCCGACGCCACCGCCGGGGAACCCCTCTCCCTCGTGCCCTCGATGCTCGACCTGATCCGGTTGAGTCCGAAGCGGCTCTTTCCGCCAGGAGGGGAAGACCTCTATCGGCAGATCGCCCTTCTGACGGAGATGGCGCCGGGCCTCGAGGTGCTGGACGTAGCTTCCGGAAAGGGAGTTCCTCTGCAGTACTTCGTGGAGGAATTCGGAGTCACGGCCTCGGGAGTTGAGCTGGACCCTGCCATGGTCGATGCCGCCGAGCACTGGAGTCGCGAGACTCGGGCCGGCGACCGTATCCAGTTCCAGGCCGGGCGCTCGGATGCTTTGCCCTACAGAGACGAGATCTTCGACGTCGCGATCGGAGAGCTGGGCCTGGCCAACCATTGTGAGCCGCGTGACGCGATCCGCGAACTCGTGCGGGTGACCAAGCCGGGTGGCTTCGTCGTTCTGGTGCAGCTCGTGTGGAAGGCACCCGTCGACGCGGAGCGCCGTGCGGTCCTCTCCGAACACCTCGGGGCTCGTCCGATGATGGTGGTCGAATGGCGTCGGTTGCTCAGGGAGGCTGGGGTAGAGGATCTCCACGTCGAAGATTGGTCCGACGAGCAGACCTCATTCCGGCCCACCGTGGTCAAGCCGTTCCCCGACTTCGCGGAGCTCTTTTCGCTCGGGGAGCGCATGGCCATCCTCAGGCGTGCGTGGAGCGTGTGGGGTTGGCGAGGTGTGAGCGCGGCGATCTCACGCGAAAATGAGGTTCACAAGCTGCTCACCGGTGAACGTATTCTGGGGCTCGATCTGCTTCGTGGTCGGAAGGTCGGGGGCAAACCAAAGGAGCGGACCGGCGCGCTGGTTGTAGAGGACACTTCGAAACAGCGTGACGCTCGCGTCGCGGCAAGATCACCACTTCCCGATCCGGCCGAGGTGGACGAAGGAAAGAAGGAAGGTAGAGTAGCGCCCGAGGAAGAATCTTCCTCCGAGACCGCTGGACTCCCGCTCTTCGGGGGTGATGGCGTCGAGGGGGGATGATTGCGGGTGCGAACACCGCAGGGTCGATTGAAACGAACGAGCATCGGAGGAAGAGTGTCGGAAGCGTTGCTGTGCACCGAAGAGGGAATCGCCCGGGTTCAGGAAGCTCTGCGGGAGCAGGATCTCGACGGATGGCTTCTCTACGAATTCCATCACATCAATCCGATTCCTGTCGCGCTACTCGGACTCGGGAAGACCACGCGACGTGCCTTCATTCTGATCCCCGCCGAAGGCGAGCCTACCGCAATGATCCACGCGATCGAGGCGTCTTCCTGGCGTGACTGGCCCTTCGCGCGCCGGACGTATTCAGGGTGGCGCGAGATGGAGGAACAACTCGCGGAGCTGGTCGACGGATGTGGACGGCTTGCGATGGAAGTCTCGCCCGGCGCGGCCGTCCCGACCCTCGACTACGTACCCGCAGGCATCGCAGGCGTCCTCCTGAATCTCGGAGTCGAGATCGCCAGCTCTGGTGACCTGGTGTCCCAATTCCATTCAGTGCTCAGCGCTGCGCAGCTCGACGACCACCGAAAGGCCGCCGAGATCGTGCGTGACGTGGCGCGCCGCGCATTCGAGCGCGCCGCTCAGGCGATCCTCGACGATGCCCCCACGACGGAAGGAGTCCCCTCCGAGTGGATCGTGGGTGAGTTGAACGCTGCGGGGCTCGTCGACCACGTCTCGTGTATCGTCGCGATCGGCCCGCGGGCCTCGGATTCTCATTACGCCCCTGTCGGTGCAGGAGAGACGATTTCCCGAGGAGACCTGCTTCTCATCGACCTGTGGGGTGCCTTTCCCGGCTCGGTTCCCGCCGACCAGACGTGGATGGCGGCCATGGCCTCGGAGGTCGACGATCGTACACTCGAGATATGGGAGGCGGTGCGTGATGCACGGGATGCCGCGGTGGACTTCTTGCGGGAGCGCTTCGCAGCGGGTGAAGAAGTACGTGGCTTCGAGGTCGACGACGTGTCGCGAAAAGTGATCGCGGATCGCGGATTCGGCCCGTACTTCGTACATCGTACGGGACACTCGATCGACACGGACCTGCACGGGAGCGGACCCAACCTCGATAATCTCGAAAGTCGGGACGACCGTCGACTCCTGCCGGGCGTCGCCTTCTCGATCGAACCGGGGATCTACATCACCGACGACATCGGCGTGAGGAGCGAGATCAACGTCCACTGGGGCCCACTCGGTCCTGAGGTGACCCCGGTCGAGGCGCAGCACGATCTCTTCCTGATGCTGGACGAGTGAGCGAAGCCGACGCCTTTGTAGAGGTCGCGCTCCCGCTCCCGATTCACCGGACGTTCACCTATCGGGTGTCGGGTGCGGCGCCCGCAATCGGATCGCGGGTACTCGCACCGTTTCGCCGCGAGGAGCGCATCGGCTGGGTCGTGGGGCCGGCCGAGGACAACGTTCCTGGCATCAAGCCTCTTCTGGCCGTGCTCGACACCGAGCCGACCGTACCGCTGGACCTGCTCGAACTCGCCCGCTGGATCTCGGAGTATTACACGGCACCCCTCGGGATCGCGCTGAGAGCGGCGTTGCCCTCGGTTCTGTCCGACGTCTCACGAGACTATGTCACTCTCGCCGGGGATGCCGAAGCCGTTGGCCAGATGGAGTTGCGCGCCCGGGAGCGGCGCCTCGTGGATTGGCTGGCCGGGCGCAGTGGCCCACAGCGCGTGCGTACGGTGCGCCGGAGCCTCGACATGGGGTCGGTATGGCCCGAGGTGCGGGCTCTGGTAGGGAAGGGCGTGTTGACCCACGAGACGGTCTCGCCGCCCCCGCCGAGTGTGAAGACCAGGCGAGTCGTCCGCGTGAGTCGCCATATCGAGACGCTGGTCGAGCGAGAGGAAGCCTTCGGCCGAGCCGGCCGACAGATGGACGCCTATGCCTTTCTCGAGGCGGCCGGAGGGTCCGTGGAGCTGAAGCGCCTCACCGCGACCGAGGGGTTCAGTCGCGGTGTCGTGGCTGGGCTGGAGAAGAAGGGCTTGGTCGAACTGATCGACGAAGAGGAGCACCGCGATCCCTTCCTCGACGCACCTCCTTCAGATCCTCCCGATCTCACGCTCACCGGGGACCAGCAGAAGGCTCTCGATGCCCTGATCGGGGCACTCGACGAAGCCGACCCCGCTCCCTTCCTTCTGCAGGGCATCACCGGGTCCGGCAAGACCCTGGTCTACATCGAGTTACTCCGAGAGGTCCTGGCGCGAGGTCGGAGCGCGATTGTCCTCGTCCCGGAAATCTCGCTGACTCCTCAGACGGTGTCGCGCTTCCGGTCGCACTTCGGTGACCAGGTGGCCGTCCTGCACTCGGGGCTCTCCGTCGGGGAGCGCTACGATGCCTGGCGAAGTCTGAAACGTGGCGACCGGAAGATCGCGGTTGGGGCTCGGTCCGCCCTGTTCGCGCCCCTGACCGATCTGGGTGCCATCGTTGTGGATGAGGAGCATGACGGGAGTTACAAGCAGTCTGAGGCGCCCCGGTACCATGCTCGTGATCTGGCGGTGGTCAGGGCGAAGGCCCACGCCGCGGTGTGTGTGCTCGGCAGCGCGACCCCGTCGCTCGAGTCCTGGCACAACACCCATAAGGGGAAGTTTCGTCGCCTTCTTCTCCCGAATCGCGTGGGTGGTGGCCGCCTGCCTGACGTGCACGTCGTGGATCTCCGCCGGAGCGGCAAAGACAGCGATGGGGCTCCGAAGAAACCGAGTCGAGGAGCGGGCGTGCTCTCGACCGAGCTGGTCGATGCGGTGGACGCCCGCCTCATTCGAGGAGAGCAGATCATTCTCCTGCTCAACCGCCGGGGGTACTCCTCGTTCGTGCAGTGTCGCGAGTGTGGAGACGTGGAACAGTGCGAGAATTGCTCCATCTCGCTCACGTATCATCGTTTGACCCAGCGGATCGTGTGCCACCACTGTCGCTACGAAGCGCCCGCACCGGCTCGTTGTCCGAGTTGTGGTTCGAAGGACCTGTCGTTTCGTGGCCTGGGCACCGAGCAGGTCGAACGAGTCACAGCCGAGACGTTTCCCGATGCGCGTATCGCGCGGATGGACGTCGATACCACCGCCGGGAAGTGGTCCCATCAGCGTATCCTCGATCGGGTCGAACGAGGGGAGGTCGACATTCTGCTGGGGACGCAGATCATCGCGAAGGGGCTCGACTTTCCGCGCGTGACCCTGGTAGGTGCCGTGAACGCGGACGTCGGGATGCACTTACCCGACTTCCGAGCGAGTGAGCGGACCTTCCAGCTGCTCAGCCAGGTCGCGGGACGCGCGGGCCGAAGCTCTCTCGGAGGGGAGGTCTTCATTCAGACGTCCATGCCCGACCACTATGCGATTCGCGCAGCGGTCACCCATGATTTCGAGGCCTTCGCAGCGCGCGAACTCTCTGAACGGGAGACCCCGAGCTACCCACCGCACGTGCGTGTGATCAACGTCGTGATTTCGAGTCCGGACCAGAGTCTCGTGGTCAGGGCGGCGGAAGAGGCGGCCCGGTGGATCAAGCCGGCGCTGCGCAGCGTCGAGCTGGTTGGCCCGGCCCCGGCCCCGATCGAGCGACTGCATGGGCGATGGCGGTGGCACTTCTTGCTGCGCGGTGCCTCGCCACGGGCGTTGGGTGCGGTAGCGCGTCACCTGGCCGAAGGACTACGGCTGCCGGCAGGCGATGTGCGTCTGGCCCTCGATCGTGACCCTGTGGCCCTGCTCTGACTGAGGCGATTGAGCGTTCGGACAGCGTGAGATAGCTTCGGGGGCAAGGTGGGTAAACTTGCCACGATGAGGAGAATGCTTTGAGCTGTCTGGCCCTCAACGCTTCGTTCGAGCCTCTCACCATTGTCCCCGCTCGGCGGGCCGTCCGTCTGGTCCTGGAAGGGAAGGCCGAGGTGCTGGAGGAGGACGATGGGCGTCGCTTCCGTTCGGCTCATCATTCCATTCCGTGGCCGACCGTGATCCGCTTGGCCCGCTACGTCCACGTCCCCTACCGCTTCCGCCGGAAGGTGACCAACACCTTCCTGTTCGCGCGGGACGGGTACGCCTGCCAGTACTGCGGCCGCCACCGGAGCGAACTGCACAAGCGTCAGTTCCTGACACGCGACCATATCGTGCCCGTGTCGCGGGGCGGGGAGAACTCGTGGGCCAACGTGGTCACGAGCTGTTCGCCGTGTAACAACCGAAAGGGGGACCGACTTCCGAGGGAGGCCGGGCTCCGTCTGTTGTCAGAGCCGGCGGAGCCGAACTACGTCCATCTGGTCTGGGTCGTCCGACGCGTCACCGATCGGCAGGCGAAGTACATCCGGATGTTCTATGGGCAAGATGCGCTCGACACCCTCGCACCGAATTCGGCCGACTAGTCTTCGAGCCAGGCGTAAGGGCGCTCGCAAATCTGGCCGTACCCCCGGACCGTCCCCCGGTGTGTGTATTCCTTCCAGCGGATGATCCATCCCCGCACCGAATCCTGATCGACCCAGTAGTTGAAGCCCGGCTGGTCTGCACGCTCTGAAAGAAAGCGCTGGAGATACGTCGGCAGATTCTGAATGCCGGTTACCTCGACGGTGGCTTCCGGACGCTCCGTGATCGCCGTCTGGAGTTGGGACTGCGACAGCTTGAGCGACTTGATGACCTCTTCGACGCTCGTCTTGAGTTCACTCAGATCGGGCGCGGTTCCGGTGCGGCTCTTGATCTGTTTGACCAGGACGTCGGTACCTGGCGCAGTCAGCTCGTCACGGGCACGCCCGAACTGACCCAGGAGCTGCTCGTGCAGGCGGAGCAACTGGGTGTACTCACGCTTCGCGTGGAGTGGCGCCTCTGATCCTTCCGACATGGCTGCCTGGGTCGGGGGCCTGCGCTACCTTCAACTCGTGTGACCGGAGGTAATTAGGCGGCTTCCGGGTGACCCTGCAACCTTCTCGTTCCATGCGGCACGACCCTCCCTCCGCACGTCCCCCCGGTGAGACGCCCACCCCGGCCCGGCCGGCGGCCGTGCGCCCACAGGCTCATCTGGATGGAAGTTCCGAGGACTCCGAGACGAGAGAAGGAGCGGCTCCCGTGAGCAACAAGCCTCTCACGTCGGCGCGCGCGATGGCGCAGACAGAGGCCGCTCCTTCACCTACGACGCCCGATGCCGAGGAGGCGACGTTTGACGTCGACGGGTGTTCCTGGGTAGTGAGAGTGACCGGCCGAACGATTGGAGCCGGCGTCGCGAGGGTGCAGATGTTGTTACTCGGCTTCTGGCCGGAAGGTGACGTTCAGGGGGACCCGGAGCGGGAGTGCCTGGTCGTGGGCGAAACGCTGGAAGCACTTTCCCAGGGCGATCTCGCGCGTTGGTTTGCGCGTTCCCGTCCGCCCATCGTCAGACCCGAGCCCGAATTGAATGAGCAGGGACGGCGCGCGAGACGCGGCGGTGCAACCCATCGTCGGGGGCGGTAGATTGCGGCAAGTGGCGATCATGTCGGCCTCGGCCGGGTACTCGCGGTCTTCGATCCTCAACACACGACAGCGTGTCCGTGTCATCTGATCAAACCGAATCACCAACGGACGGTGAGCTTGTCCGAAGGGTGTGGAAGGGCGACGAAGTCGCCTTTGGCACTCTGGTGCAGCGCTACCAGCGGGCGGCCTACGCTGTAGCATTGTCGGTTGTAGGAAGACATGAAGATGCGGAGGATGCGGCGCAGGAAGCTTTTTTGGTGGCTCTGGATCGACTCGAGGAATGCAGGAGTCCGGAGCGGTTTGCGGGGTGGTTGATGACCATCGTACGGAACCGTTCCAAGAACCTGATTCGTCGTGAGTCGCTTCGAGAGACCGATCAGGTTCCACCAGGGGCCCGCTCGCGGGCTCCGACGCCGGATCGAGTGACAGAGACGAGAGAACTCAGGAGACTCCTCGAGCACGCGCTCGCGGGGATTCCCGAGGTCCAAAGACAGATTGTGTTGTTGCACGACCTAGAAGGATGGAAACACAGAGAGATCGCGGAGCGACTGGAGCTTCCGTCGGGGACCGTGCGGTCCCACCTGCACTTCGCGAGAAAGGCGCTACGGGAGGCACTGCAGGATGTGCCAGGAGTGCCAGAAATTTTAAGGAAAGTTCAATGAATTTTGGCTTCCAGAAGGAGCCGGAGGACATCAGCGAGTTGGCTCAGGACATGGTCCTGGCTGAACGCCTCGCCGCGCTCGATCCGGCGTCTGAAGATCCGAACTATTGGCTCCGCTTCCGCGGTAGGGTCATGACTGATGCCGCGCGCGCCCTGGCGCAGCGACGGCTCATCGCGGAGATCACCGTCGCCGACGTCCTTGCGTCCTGGGGACGCGCGATTATCCCAACGGCGGCCCTTGCGGCTGCTCTCGCTGGGGTCTTGCTGGTTCGTACGGGAGCCGACACGACCACCCCCGAGGTTTCTCCGGTTGCACAGCTGGAGGCCGTTCCTGTGACGCTCGCACCGTCGAGCGCGGCGTCGTTCGTGGCGACCCTTCCCGAAGGGTTCTGATCATGGAACAGGGCTCGCGGACTCGGCTGGCGACAGTACTGATCCTGGTGCTCGTCTTTGGCTCCGGCGTGCTGCTCGGGCTCGCGGCGGACAGCAGTTTGAGCGCGGAGGCGCCCTCGGATGTGGTGTCCGCCGCCGGCGATCCCCCCGAGGATGCTGCGGAAGAGCCCGCCGAGCCGGAAACGGAGCGGCGTTACATCTATGACGAAGTCGATCCTAACGAAGAGCAGCTGGCGCGCATCCAAGTCATCGTGGCGGAGTGGCGCGCTCGACGTGAGGCGTTCGACGAGGACTCTCGCACCCAGTGGGAGCAAGGGCGCAGAGAGTTCGTGATCGAAACGCGGAACGCGATCAAAGCGGTGCTCTCTCCGGAACAGGCCGCCGAGTACCAGAGGCTTCTGGACGAATGGGAAGCCGAGCGTGCGGCCGAGCGCGAGAACTAGGACGACTGGAACCAGCACCATGACAATTGAATCGCGGGCTTCGGTCCGCTCCCTGGCCGGCTTGGTCGCGGCCGTAGCTTTGCTTTTTCCGCTCCCCCTGGTGGCGCAGCAGAGCGTTTCGCTCGACGATGCCATTCAACGGGCTCTCATCCGGAGCCCCGCGATGGCGCAGCAGCAGCAATCCGTCGATAACGCCTATCTGACCCAGAAGACGTCTTGGGGCGCCTTTCTCCCGACGCTGAATCTCAATGGCTCGGGCTCATTGCGCAGCGCGAACGTGCTGAACGACTTCACCGGCAGGGTGGAGCAGGGGAGTTCGGATTCGTACGGCGCAGGGGTGCAGGGCTCCTGGACCTTGTTCGAGGGGACGCGCCGCTTCAAAGAGTACGATGCGGCGAAGTCCGACGTCCGTGCTGCCGAGTCGAGGTATGCGAATCAGCGCTATCAGGTGACGTTGCAGACGCAGACGGTCTTCTTGAATGCCCTGCGTGCATCCGACCTTCTCGAGGTAGCGCGCGAGCGAGTGGCGCAGGCCCAACAGAACATGGAGATCGTCCGTCGGCGGACGCTCCTCGGCGAGGCTACGATTTCGGACTCGCTCCGAGCACGGCTGGACGTGGTGAACGCCGACCAGGCCGTCCTCCAGGGCGAGACGAGTCTTCGCGCTGCGCGCTTCTCGCTGGGCCGGCAGATCGGGATTAGCCAACCGGTGCTCCCGATTCGTCCTGAAAACCTCGAGCCCACCGCACTGGCGTTGACCGAGCTCGAGATCATGCAGCTCGCGGAGTCGGCATCTCCATCCGTGATGGCCGCGGCAGAGGCGAGCAAGGCAGCGGCGTTGAGTGTCTCAGCAGCGAAGACCGTGTACATCCCCAGTCTTCGGTTGTCTTCGGGGTACAACTGGAACAATCAAGAGCTCGCCTTCGCCGGCGGGAATACCAGCTGGAACATGTCGCTCTCGATGAGCTATCCGATTTTCAATGGCTTCCAGCGCGAAACCTCGATCGATCGGACGCAGTACATACAGAGGGTGACGGTTCTTCAGGAAGACGACGCGCGCCTGGCGGCACGAGAGCAGGCGGACGGGGCACTCTACAACCTTCGGACCGCCGAACGGGCGATTCTGATTGCGGAAGACGCGGCGCTCGTAGCAGCAGAGGATCTTCGCGTGGTGCGGGCGAGGTACGAGGTCGGCGCCGCCACGATCCTGGACATCCTGGTCAGTCAGAATGCGGTGACGCAGGCAGATGCCGACGTCATCACGACGCGGTACGACTACATCCTGGCCAGGGCTGAACTCGAAGCTATTCTGGGGAGGGAGTTGTGAGCGGGGAGATTATTCGGACGGAGGGCCTGACCAAGCACTACGTGCTCGGCGCCGAAACTGTCAGAGCGGTGCGGGGCGTGGATCTGCTCATCCAGCCGGGTGAGTACGTGGCGATCATGGGACCGTCGGGCTCTGGAAAGTCGACGTTCATGAACATGATCGGCTGTCTGGACACGCCTACGGAGGGCGACTACTGGCCCAATGACCAGAAGGTCAGCGAGCTCTCCGACGATCAGCTCGCACGAGTACGGAACCGTGAGATCGGCTTCGTCTTCCAGACGTTCAACCTGCTTCCCCGGGCTACAGCGCTTCACAACGTCGAACTTCCGTTGATCTATGCGGGTGTGGGAAACAAGGAGCGGAAACGGCGGGCCGCCGAGAAGCTGGAGCTCGTCGGACTCGGCGATCGCATGGGCCACAAGCCTCCGGAGATGTCCGGCGGACAGCGCCAGCGTGTGGCCGTGGCTCGCGCCCTGGTCAACGAGCCGGCTCTGCTACTAGCGGATGAGCCAACCGGAAATCTCGACTCCGTCACGAGCGAGGACGTCATGAGTCAGTTCGGAGAGCTTAACGAAGCGGGCCAGACGATCGTCATAGTTACGCACGAGCACGACATCGCACAGCACGCCAAGCGCCAGATTCACCTCAAGGATGGGCTCATCGAGAGAGACTTTCTCAATGCGCCCGCGGAGAGCCCCGTATAATGTCCCACTATCGTTCCCTCGCCCTCTTCGTCGCCGGCTCGCTGGCGTTGGCCGGGTGTCAGAGCGGGGAGGCCGCCGAGGATACCGGACCGACGCTCATGACGGCCGAGGCCACCCGTGGGGATCTCTCGATCCGTGCGGAAGCGACCGGTACGGTCGAGCCTGTCCGCGAGGTCGAAGTGAAGTCGATGGCGTCGGGCGAGATCTTGCGGCTGCACGCGGATATCGGTGACGAGGTTCAGCGCGGCACCCTGTTGGCCGAGGTCGATCCTCGGGACGTCAGCAACCGGTACAACCAGACAGAAGCGGATCTGACGGTTGCG
>JBDGVS010000044.1:0-10885 GCA_039585535.1 Gemmatimonadota bacterium
GTCCACTGACTCAAGGACCGGAGCGAGCAGGGCGACTGACAGAGAGAATGGGACCGTAGCGGTGATGAACAGGAGCCCCACGACTCGCGCAGCTTGGCGATCATTCATGGTTCGGATTCGGATTCGGACATCCATCTGCTAGGTCGAGCACACTCGGACTCCCTTTGGTCAGCGCGTGGTAGCACCTCCGCTACAAGGCGATCACCGGGCCTGTCCCGCTGAACGTCCATTTCGCAGCTGGCCTGTAGGTTCAGCCAGAATCGATCCGACCTACCGAGGTAACGAGACAGCCTCAGCGCGGCATGCGCTGTCACGGACCGCTTGCGGTGCACGATCTCATTGATGTGGCGCGGAGGCAGGCGGATGTCCTTCACCAGATCCCGTCGCGTGAGGTCCTTTGAGCTGTGCGTATGTGCTGGACCTTCCATGGCGCGCCTTACCTGAGCGAAAGTCTGTCCCCGTCTAACGTCTCGGAATCCTGCTGCACGACCCGCTTCGGCACCAGCGAAGCGTATCCATCAGGGCTTCCGTGACAGCAGCAATTCCTTGCTAGAGCGCCTCCGGTGGTCGCTACCCCAACTTGGCGTAAGCTGCGCAAAGGTCGTACGCTCCGATGATTCCATCCCCCGAAGGAGAGGAGTACCATGCCACGGATTCTGATAACCGCGGAAGTTGAGGACCCGGTAAGCTGGGAGCAGAACTTTCGGACTCACGGCGATCTCTTCCGCGCCCAGACCTGCACCCAAATGGAGTACTCGATCAGCGGCCACGAAGTAGCGGTGTTGGCGTCACCTCAGGACTTCGACGCATTCATGGCCCTGTTCGAGGCACCGGATACGGCAGAGGCGATGCAGACCGACGGAGTCAAGCGCGAAACAGTGAAGGTCTTCATCGTGGACAACGTCTGGGATCTCTAAGAGAACCAACGCTCACTGGGATAGCGCACTCTCGCCCGTCCGCAAGTCGGGCGAGAGACTTCCGGGTCGATGCCTTCGAGGAGGCCCTCTAACGCCTCGCGATCCTGCTGCACGGGCCTTCCGCGAACAAGGGGCGCGACCTGAAGGCGAGTGGCCCGCCCCCCTGCGGCTATCCCGCGACTGCAGCAAGTGCTCGTCAGGTAGCCGGGAGCTTGGATTGCTCCTCTGGGGCTCCCGACCCAACTCGCTTCGCTGCTACGGCTGCTGAGCCCGAAAGCACGCTGCCAACGCCCCCACTGAAAACGCTGACCGCTAGCAAAGGCACCAGTACGTCCGCAGCTCCTAGCGCTACGGCGAGAAGAGAGAACACTCCTCCGGGGATGACTCCGCCGAAGAACCCCCACGACGCGACACGCCAGGTCGGTAACTGACCTACGTCCCCACCGCGTTCCCCCCTCGCGAGGAGAAGGGCAGTACTAATTCCTGACAGGCCGCCTACAACGCCGAACATCGCGCCGTAGGTCACGAGCGAGGGGAGGAAAGGGGCTCCGGTGAGCATGCTGAGGATGGTACCGATCACGCCCCATGCCGCGGCGAAGAAGGTCCCGACCCGAACCAGGGCCCTGAATTGTCTCGACAATGCCATGCAATCCACCAAGAATCCGGAGGCCACCTAACGTCTCGGAATTCTGCGCCACGGCCAGCCTCTACACCAGCACAGCACACCTACTAGTGCTTCCGTGCCAGCAGCAATCCCTTGTTATCTGGCCTCCCCGCCCGGCCGGCTTCTGCTTCGTCGGGATCAATCAGAGGGCAACGGGTGCCGTTAGCCGGACCAGCCCGAAGCCTGGACCGCGATGAAGGCGTTGACCACGAGCAAGAACGCGGCCGGTACCATCTCGACGAATCGGTCCCCCACCCTCACACGTACTCCGAGTCCTAGCAGCATCATAAGCGCAAGGGCAGTGGCACTTACCACACTGACCAATGGCAACACGTAGCCGGCGATCAGCCCCGCGGCACCGAGAACCTCCAAGGCACCCGTCGTCTTGCGGAACCGGGATAGCCCATAACGCTCGAACTCCTCGACCATCCCATCAGCGAAGAGACAAGCCAGCCCGAAATAGAGGAACAGCCCGATCGAAAGTGCGTTGGCCAGGTGGTACGCTAAGCCCATTTGCCTTGCCGACGCTTGGAGGATTGATTTGGCAGCTTACGACACCCGATCCGGAGACAACCGTGCCAGAGCTTTCGATCCTGAGCTTCCTCCAGCTCGCCGTCGGCCTTGGTCTTCTGAATGTTTGGCTGCTTCGAGCCGGCTCCGCAACAGCGTACCGAGGAGGCGAGGCGAAGACACTGCGGGAGGAGTTCCAGGCCTACGGGCTCCCCGACTTCGCCTTCTTCGGGGTGGGCGCGCTCAAGATCGCGGCCGGCGCGACCCTATTGGTCGGGCTTTGGGTAGACCTCCCGATCCGTGTCGCCGCAGGAATCGTCGCGCTGTTGATGGGGGGCGCACTCGTCATGCACGTCAAGGTCGGCGACCCACCCCAACGCTCAGTGCCCGCGGCGCTCATGCTCCTCATGTCTGTCGGTATTGTGCTCCTCGCCTAGACTGACCGGCTCTGATCGGGAGACCAGATAACGGCTCGGAATTCTGCTGCGCGGCTACCGGTTACACCAGCACGTAGCGCGGAGCACCCTGAGACCGCGCCAGTAGCAATGGCTTATTGGACTGTGACCTGGTTCGACCGACCCAGTCAGTTCCCCTGAGCATCGCCCCTAGAAAAGCCCACTCAGATCGAGATCGTCGACAACGTCCGCCCAGACCGGCGGCCAGACCATCCAGCTCTACCTTGTGTTCTGAGGGGCGCCTCGAATCGCGCGTCCGGGGGCGACCCCCTCGACCAGCGCGCCACCGTCGACCACTCGCACCCCGTTGACCCAGACGTGCTGGATGCCCACCGACGTCTGGGCGGGCTCCAGGTACGTGGCCCTCTCCCGCACAATCGCGAGATCGAAGACTACGATGTCGGCATCGGCGCCAGCGCTGAGACGGCCCTTCCGACGCATGGCCGGCGACGCCTGCTGTAGCTGAACAGCCGCCAAGTAGCTCGTCTTTCGCATGGCCTCCACGAGCGTGAGGTCCCCCCATTCGCGGACGTACTGGCGGAGGAAGCGAGCGTAGGTTCCCGCGCCCCTCGGGTGTCCACGACCCTCGGCACTGATTGCGCCGTCGCTCGCGACCATCACGATCGGACTCGTCAGCGCCTTGCGTAGGGTCTCCGTGGGGATGAAGTGGACAATGACGCCGTCCCGATTCTCGTCGGAACGGTACTCGTGGAACGTCTCCTCGGTCAGCCGCTCGCCCGTGCTGACGAGCTCGATGTCGGCGTATCCGATCGACATCCGTTCCATGAAGCCCACATCGAACACCGACGACTCCAGGGCTGTGGAGCCCGCCTCCCATGGATAGGCGTCGGCCGATATGTCGACGCCGTGCGCGGCGGCCCCTTCGAGAAGATCCAGCACGAGGTCTATGTCTTTGGGGGACGTCGAGTTCACGTGAGCGATGTGCGCCGAGGCGCCGGTGGCGGCCGCCGTCGCGATAACCTCGTGGATCGCCTTCACGCTGTTGACCGGGCGCTGCGGCCCCAGATAGCGAATGTGCAGGTGCGACGGGACCCCGTAGCGCGCCCCGAGTTCGAAGAGCCGGAAGACTTCCTCCTCAGACGTGCTCGGCACGTATTGAATCCCGAATCCGATTCCAAGCGCGCCCCCCATGATTCCCTGGCGAGCGAGTTCCACGATGCTGTCGAGCTGCTCGGCAGTCGCTGGAACCTCCCGCTGCTCCTCATCTCCCGCGGAGAGGCCGACGGCGCCCCGCAGCGCCCCGTGTCCGACGTTCGTGCCGTAGTTGAGCAGTAGATCCTCCGCCTCCATGGACCGATACATGTCCGCGACATCGACAGGCCCGCCGTGCAGTCCGAGGACGGTCGTCACACCATCGGTGACCTTGTAGAGAGCGCTTGGAAGTCGGGCGGCACCAACCGACGTGAGCGGGTCGATGAACCCCGGCGCCACGACGAGGCCTCGAGCGTCCACCTCGGTTGAGCCAGAGATGGGGTCCGTAGTGACAATCGCGATCCGGTCGTCGATGAGACCTACGTTCGAGACTCCGTCGAATCCGGTCTCGGGATCGATGACGCGGCCGCCTAGGATCGCCACGTCATACCTTGGGAGTTGCGCCTCTGCGGGCGCGGGCGCGCACAACAGCGCTGCAAGGGCCATCGCCAGCAGGATCGAGCTGGAGTTCACCATCGAGCCACCTCCATTCCAGGGAGCCACCGGTAACCAATCGACTCCGCGGCGTCTGGAGGGGCAATACCCCGGGGCACGTCCCGCCGACCCGTTGCTACACTTGCGCTCAACACGGATTGCCGTGTGATCGGCTCTCATGTCCAGCAAATCGACGGCCACAGTCTAACGTCTCGCGATTCTGCTGCACGGCCTGTCCGCGAACAAGCGCAGCGTATCAACTAGGTCCGCCGTGACAGCAGCAATTCCTTGTTAGGTGGCGACGGTCGCCTCATCACGCATGTGACTGCCACGTCAAATGAGCCGACGCGCCCCCAAGTAGCGCAGATGATCGACACGCTGACCGCATCGAGGGTCCCGGGAGGCAGGGTTCCCCTCTCGGTCGCGACGGACGTCTGATTTTCGTTGATGAAGGGAGGCGGCTTCTTCGAGAGGTCTGCCGGCGTCTCAGGGGCGTATCAGTTCAGTCTTTTACTTCAACCTTCCCGCGCATCCCAGCCGTCGGGCTACCGTGGATCGTGCAGTAGTAATCGAAGGAGCCGGCCGAAGAAAAGGTGACCAGATGACTTCCTGCAGACTGGGTCGTGGAGTTGGTCAGCCCTCCTGCGACCCACGTCACGTCGTGATCGTTCGACCCGCCCCAGTTCCAGGTGACCGAGCCTCCGGTCGCTACGAGCACTTCGTCGGGGGCGAACGCGTTGTCGGTGACAGCGACCGCAGCCGTGGCCGGCGGAGAGGTAGCCGTGGCTATGAAGGTGACCTTGAGGGAGGGGTTGCTGCTCACCATGACTTCGATCGAGTCAGTCCGCGGCGAGCTGCTGACTGTATAGATGTTGATGATCTCGCCGCCTACGTTCGAGTTCACCTGATCCTGCAGCAGCGTGCCATCGCCCGCAGTGACCGCCCAGTCCGTCACTGCGCTGACGAGCGAGTCGCCCGCCGCGTTGCGAACCTTCACGATCAGTGCGCTGTCGAGGACCTCGCCTACGACAGCGGACTGCCCGTTCCCGGACACGATCGCGATGGACGCCGGAACCGTGTCCAGAACTACGACTGGCGTCCCGGTCGCCGTGAACGTGGTAGTCAGCGCAGTCCCATCCACAGACGCTCGAACGGTGTTCGGCCCCGCAGTCATTCCCAGCGTGTACGCGTTCGTAGACTCCCCCTGGGCATTGGTACCGGAGGTACTCACCGCCAGGCTGCCCCCGCCACTCTCGACCGTCCACGAGACAGTCTTGCCCAAGAGAGGGTCGCCACCGGCGTTGGACACCCCCACGCCAAGGGTGACTGGAAGGGTCGTACCGACCTCCCCGGTCTGACCATCACCAGAAATGATGGACAACGCCGTGGCCGTCGTGTCCGGATCCGTAACCGGGGGGTTCGTCGTCCCATCGTCGTCCCCACACGCGGAGATGAGGAGGAAGGCGAGACAAGAAAGAGCCCGGCGCGGCGCGGTCAACATGGTGCGGAATCCTTGAGATTGTCCGATCGTGGGTTCGTGTCAGCTTGCGCGACTCTCGCCAAATTCCTGGGCGATTGCAAGCCAACCCGCGCCGATCCGCGCCCCTTCGGGCATTGGGCAACGTTCAAGGCAAGAACCGCCGCGCTGGTCTAGGTTGCGAATCGTCACCTGACGTCTCGCGGTTCTGCTGCACGGCCACATTTGCTGACCGCGCGATCGCGTGCGACGTACTCGAAGATCTCGACGACCTGCTCATACGCCCGCTCCGACCAACGGACCCTCACTCAGAGGACCGTCGGCGAACGATCTCCAACAGGTGCGCCTTCACCTCCTCATGGGCGACACCCCTGCCCGCGGCGAGCTGGCGCTCCGAGATGCTGATGTCGCGAAGCACCTCGAGTTCCTCGACCAACGCCTCGTACTCGGCGGCACCCAATAGGACCGCCGCGCTTTGGCCGTGTTGCGTGAGCACCAGGGGTCGCCGTGTTTCGCGAACCTGATCGACGAACGACGCGACGTTCGCCCGGAATGTCGTGAGCGACTGGTCCGAGCCATCTCCTCAAGAACTCAGTCGATCCGCTTGAGGATTTGAATTCGTTCACCATCGAGGCCGATGATCTGGGTGTGGATGACTCGCATCGGACCGGCCTGGGTCGTAAAGAGTCGTTGTCCCGGAAACGCCAAGGTCGCTCCAGCTGCCAACGCACGAGCCAACGTGGCGTCCACGTCCTCGACGGCTAGGGCGAAGTGGTTGATCGGCTGCTGCACAACTTGCCGACTCGAGACGTCGGCTCGCTCGATGAACTCTAGGGACAGCCCGCCGTCGCCGCCCATGTACATCCCGGCCAGGTCGATCCGCTGCTCAGCGCCATCCTCAGCGAAGTTGGTCAGGTGATCCCAGCGACTCTGAACTCGAAGGTGGAAGACCTCCGAGTAGAAGGCCGCAGATCGATCCAGATTCTCCACGTAAATGCCAATATCAGCGGGTGTCGCGGGCTCCCCGTCAGCGGATCGCCAGGCTAACCCTACGCCTCCTGCTGAGGCCGCTCCGACAAACAGGAGGCTCAAGCTCACGACTTGAAACGTTGTCCTCATTTTGCCCTCGTATTGACCACCCGGTCGGTCGCTTGAAGCGCGTTCTAACGTCTCGGCATTCTCCTGCGCGGCCCGCCGCTACACCAGCGCAGCGTACCGACTAGTTCTTCCGTGTCTGCAGCAATGACTTGTTATGCGATGCCACCCTTCGGCAGACGAATCGTATCTTCTCCGCCTGCGTGTGGCAGGCACTGAAAGCGAGCGGTCGCGTGCCCTGGGGCTAGCCAGCGCTACCGTCTCGCACCGGTGAGCTCGCCGATTGGGTGTGCACCACCCGCCACTCACCATCCGTCCAGCGGAAGAGGTAGGTCCCGTGACCGCGGTTATGGACTTCGCGGCCATCAGCGGTGGTCAGTTGAATTTCGGTGTCGACCAACGCCCAAGCGAAGCTTCCCTCGAAGTGAGTCTGAACGTTTGAGAACCCGAGTCGAAGTCCGAGCTCGGCTTCTGGCTCTACATGGTTCTCGACGAGATCGCGCAGACCTAGGTTCTCTCCACCGCCCTCGAAGTAGCGGGCGCCCTCCCAGTCCAGGAAATGGGAATAGAATGGGTCCCCGGCACCCTGCTCCCATCCCACCCGGATGTCTTCCAGCATCGCCTCCAGTACAGCCGCGTCTTGTGGCGCGGTCTCCGACTCAGGCGCCGCACACCCAATCGTGAGAAGAGCGACAAGTCCTATTGATACGGTCGACGGTCTCATCTGACTCCTCCGGATCTGGCGATTGGGTGTCTTCGCGCGCAACCAAGCGCGACCGCACCGCATAACGTCTCGTCATTCTGCTGCGCGGCTACCCGTTGCAACAGTGCGTAGCGCTGACCACCCCGATACCGCTCCAGTAGCAATGGCTTGTTAGAGAGCGCAGCCTACGATTCATTCCGCCGCCATCACGGCGTCTACGTCAAGATACGTACAGATCCAGATGGGGGCTGCGTCGATCTTCCTCTAGTGACACGAACGAGGAGGTCTTCCCATGCGCACTTTGATTGCTGTTTCAGTGGTCTTTTTCCTGACACCCGGGGCTTCTCTGGCATTCCAGGGCCCAGTAGGTGAACACGTCCGAGTTGAAGTGCCCCACCCGTTCGAAGGGACGCTCACACGCGTGGGCACTCTTGAGGGAGTCGACGACCATACCGTATGGGTACGGGTCAACGGTGAGGTCCTCCGGCTCGATCGGAGTCAGGCGCATCCGAGCCTCCAAGGACCGGGAAACAAGAGCAAGGCCGGTGCATGGTGGGGAGTCGGCCTTGGTATGCTCGCCGGCGGGCTCTACTCGTACGCATCATACGACGCCGAGTACTATGACATCAGGAGGTGCACTCAGAGACCTGGCGCAATGCTGGGCAGCCTATACGGTGCAACCTGCAGAACCGTTGGCCAGGGCGAAGAAGGCTCGAGAACAGCCGACACTGTCGTTGGGGCGAGCGTAGGGCTCCTGGCGGGAGGGTTGATCGGCTATCTGCTGGGCAGCGCGGTCCATGAGTGGATCCCGCTCGCAGAGCACTCAGTCCAAGTCACGCCCTCCGGCATCCGGGTCTCACTCAACCACTGAAGAACGGTGGCCGTAAACGCGACTCGGGTCGGTGCTCTCTAACGTCTCGCGGTTCTGCTGCGCGGGCGGACCGCTAACAAGGCACAACTGTTACCTGACTAACCCTTCCGACAACCCGCGACTGCAGCAATTCCTTGTTAGGCTGCGCTCCCGCCCGCTCAATAAACCCCCGGCCAGAGGCGGTAGCGAACACGTTTTGCGTACTGATCGTAGCCGGCGAGTTCGTCCTGCAGCGTGCGGTCCTCCAGAGCGGTCCGGATCACCGTCACGACGAGCGCCACGAGAGCCGGGATCAGAACCCACACCGAGCCCAGTGCCCCCGCCATGGCGAACGGAGGGATTGTATTCCCAGCGTAGCCGGGATGTCGGACGATCCTGTAGGGGCCGGTGTCGCACACGACGTGTCCGCGCTCCCCTTGGATACGCACCACCGCCGAGAAGAATTGGTTCTCAGCCAACGCCCAGCTTCCGAACGCATAGCCCGCCGCTACCAGCAAGAGTCCGGTGACGTTTGACCAAACCGGGAAATCCGGTGACCACCCGAAGCGATGGTCCAAGCCGGCGACGATGAAGAGGGGTAGACCGAGACTCAGAGCCATCAACGGGGCCAGGATCTTGTCCCACGGCTTCACGCCCGGGCCCTTCAGCGGTTGAGCCCGCTCGGCCATGAGCCCTGGGTGACGTCGCTCAGCCCACCAACGCGATGCGATTCCGACGGAGACGAACAAGAGCGCGACGGCCCAGCCCTGCCACCACCACACGTCTCTTCCACACAGCAGAAGCACAAAGGCGTGGAGCCCGTAGACGATGGTCACACGAACCCAATACATCGAGGCAGCCGACATCCATATCTCCAAGCGTCATGTGCGCAGCCTAACGTCTCGGAATTCTGGTGCCGCATCTTCTTGTCCGCCAGCGAACGAAGTGAGCTGCCGGTGCGGGTTACGCGGACAGCAGCAATTCCTCGTTAGCTAGCGATCCGGTCCGCACGGGCAGCTCAGCGAGATCGAGAAAAGACAGCGCCGTGGGGTTTGGCGGGTCCTGTCTCTCCGTGGGGCCAACTGGCTCGATTGAAGTCGACTCCGATCTGGCCCGTAACGTGGTCGCGGAATCGCTCATCGAAGCTCATCTCTCCGGTTTCTGGATCTATGTCGACCAGGAGAATCTTGGTTCGGGTGGCCCCCATTAAGGTCTCTTCCGCGAGACCCGCATCATCCTCAACGGTGCTGGATGTGAGCACAACCCGTCGGCCTCCGGGCTCGAATGAAATCCAGTGGGGCCACCACGGCTCCCCCCATTCCAGTTGATCTAGGAGGACGGGGTTAGATGGGTCAGAAATGTCGAACGAGATCAGCGAGGACCCCGCAGAGTTCGCGTACGTCTGTAGCCAGATGTCCCCATAGGTCGCCGGAATACCGCATTCGTCGGTTTCGTAGTCGGACCATGGGAGAACATGCACGAGCTCGGCGCTCGGTTCCTCCGAATCCAGAGCGTGCAGTCGATACAGCGCGCATGTAAACGTCGTCATCATTGCGGTTGTGCTGTCACTTAGCAGCCGCACCTCGGCCGGATCACGATGTTCATAACCCCGCTCTCCGGGCTCGAGAACGACCGTCTTAATGAGACTCAGGTCGTCGAGTCGCCAGACTTGAAAGGACGTCCCCTCTGCTTCGGCGTGCATGTCTGAAGTCGTGCTCACGGCCCGGTTCAATCGTGGAATCGGAGTAACGCTGTATGCTCGGATTTCCGGATCGGCAGGATCTGCTACATCGACAGCCCTCACCAGTCGGCCTGCCGGATCGAGCTCGAGCAAGCCGCCTGCGACCTCGTTGCCTTCACCCTTGGTCTGGAACGTGGAAAGCACGTTTCCGTTTGGTAGCCTCTCGAAGGTATGAGGATACGTGTATTCTCCGATGGCTTCGAAGGACGACACGACCCGGGGTGACAAAGGGTCGGAAAGATCGATCACGAAGCTCTGCCCAGCCGTGAACGAGTTGACGAACATCGAGTCGTTCGCAGGCGCCACGTGCTCAGAATGGTGGGCTCCGCCTTTCACGCCGACTGGGACACTCGCGACCACCCGCCCGTAACCGGCCGACCCCGGGTCGGCGTCGATGACCGCGAGAAAATCGCTGCCCGAGTCGTCCCCCGCTCCCGCCCACACATAGAGGAAGGGACTGTGCGAGTCAGTCTCGGTGTCGCCGGACGGGGCTTCGGATGTTGGTCCGCACCCAGCGAGCAGAATGACTGTCGCGAGGAGACAAGACGTGTTCGCTCGTTGCACGGATGAAATCGCTTGTGGACTGAAAGGATCGCTAGCTAACGTCTCGCGATTCTGCTGCACGGCCGGTCTGTGAACAAGCGAAGCGTTCCTATCAGGTAACCCGTGACAGCAGCAATTCCTTGTTAGGCCGCAGCGGTACTCATCCCGTCCGCCTAATTCGATTCCGGAATGCGGTAGATGTCCATCGACGTATTGGTCTCGCGGATGCCGAAGATCAGGAGGTAGCCGATCATCCAGAATTCTCCGACCGTAGCCGGGAGCG
>JBDGVS010000045.1:0-17726 GCA_039585535.1 Gemmatimonadota bacterium
GCGACGTACAACATCTACTGGTCGGAGAAGTACCAGGGAGAGCTGACACGAGACTCTCTGACGAACGAGACCAACTTCGCAGAGGAAGCGAACAAGTCTCATGCGGCCAACCTGCAGGGCCGGCTGCTGCTGATGCACGGCGACATGGACGACAACGTTCACCCGGCCATGACCACGCAGGTCGTCAACGAGCTGATCAAGGAGAACAAAGACTTCGACCTGATCGTCGCGCCCGATCGAGCGCACGGTCTCAATGAGCCGTATTTCATTCGGCGACGTTGGGACTACTTCGTCGAACACCTGCTCGGCGCCGAACCGCCGCGTGAGTACAAGATCACGAAGCCGGAAGGGTCGTAGGAGCGCGCCCGGACTCAGATCCCCTCGTCTTCTCCCGTCTTGTGGAGAATCAGCTTGTGCGCTCGCAGGCGCAGCGCGTTGATCCTGATGAAGCCGCGTGCGTCCTCCTGGTCATAGCCACCGGCCACATCCATCGACGACAGCTCCTGATCGTACAGAGAACTGGTCGACGAGCGGCCGCGGATGATCACGTTGCCCTTGAGGAGGCGCAGGCGGACCTCGCCACTGATGAGCCGCTCCGACTGGCGGAAGGCCGCCTGGATGAAGTCCATCTCCGGTGAGAACCAGAAGCCGTTGTAGATGACCTCGGCAAAGCGCGGGGAGAGCATGTCACGGAGCCGGAGCACTTCGCGGTCCATGGCGATGCCCTCGAGGTCCCGGAGCGCGTGGTGGAGCACGGTACCACCCGGCGTCTCGTAGATCCCTCGGGATTTGATGCCGACGAAGCGGTTTTCGACCATGTCGATCCGGCCGATCCCGTGTTCACCACCCTTGGCGTTCAGGTAGTCGAAGAGTGCAACCGGTTCGGTTATATCGACCCCCTCCGTCTCGCACACCACGCGGATCGGGATCGCGTTCTCATAGTGAATCACCAGATCCGTCGGCACGTTCGGTGCATCTTCGATCGAGCGCGTCAGCTTGAACATGTCCTCGGGCGGCGGCGCGTCGGGATCCTCGAGCATCCCGGCTTCGTACGAGCGGTGCATCAAGTTCTCGTCGCTCGAATAGGGCTTCTCCGCGGTCGCCTCGACGGGGATCGAATGCTCCTTCGCGTACGCCAGGAGGTCGGTCCGCCCCTGAAAGCGCGCGAGGAAATCTGGATCCTTCCAGGGTGCGATCACCTCGAGACTCGGAGCCAACGCGGCAAAGGCGAGCTCGAAGCGCACCTGATCGTTGCCCTTCCCCGTCGCACCGTGCGATACCGCCGTGGCACCTTCTGCCAGAGCGATCTCGACCTGGCGTCGAGCGATCGGCGGGCGCGCGAGTGACGTACCCAGCAGATACCGATTCTCGTACACCGCGTTTCCGGCGATCGCCGGAAAGATGAACTCGGTCACGAAGTCGTGCTGGAGGTTCTCCACGAAGACTTTCGTGGCTCCGCCAGCCCGCGCTCGCTCGGCAACCTCGTCGAAGTCCTCCTGCTGGCCGACGTCGGCGACGTAGGCGATCACATCGTAACCTATCTCCTGGAGATACTTCAGGATGCAGGCGGTATCGAGTCCCCCGCTGTACGCGAGGACGACCTTCTGTTTGGGCACGATGATTGAGGCTGAGGTGTGATGGGCGGGGGCATTCTATAGCCGGACAGCGAAGACGGCACCCTTTGCCGCATTCGGGCCCCTAATCCAGCAGCGCCTGGAACACCTCATCGACGCGGTCGAGGCGCTGCGCCTCGCTTCTCATCTCGAGTAGTTCCTGATGCCAGCGAGGATCGACATGGATCGTCTGCGCGAGCGGGAATGAGAGTTCTCCTCCGGCAGAAAACTGCGGCACCTCCGGCCTCTCATTCATGGAGCCGAGGACGGCCTCGAACAGCTCGATCGAAATCCGACGTCGCTCTTCCATGTCCGCTTCGAACGATGGACCGCCCTCCTCGTCATGCATGGGCCTGACCAGCCCCTCGAAGTAGAGGCTATCCGATTCGAGTCCGTCATCGATCTCGAAGCGCTCCATCCCCACGACCATGATCAGCGAACGTCCGTCCTCGAGCGTCTCGAACTCCCGGATCTCGGCCAGACAACCGACCGTCCCTTCGTCGCTCAGGAACGGCCCCTGTTCATCCCAGTCGTGATATACCAGCCCGAATCGCCGGTCACCCGCCAGCGAATCACGCACCATGTCCTGGTAGCGCTGCTCGAAGATGTGCAGCGGCATCCGGGTCCCGGGGAGAAGCACTACGGGCAACGGAGTCCGAAAAGGCCGCGTCGAACGCGGTGTCGGAGGTCGGAAAGTCGAGGTCGCGAACGAAAGCGCACGCTTCCGCCGCGCCGTGCTCCCGATCCATCCCCGAGTCCTCCCACTCCACAGACAGCGGACCGTCGTACCCGGCACGATTGAGCGCGCGGATCACCTCCTCGAAGGGCACGTATCCACGGCCCAATGAGCGGAAATCCCAATATCGGTCGCGATGGCCGAACGGGAGGTGCCCGCCGAACACGCCCGACGGCATCGGGCGATCCGACCACCACACGTCCTTCATATGCGCGTGGTAGATACGGTCAGAGAAGCGGTGGATGAAGTCGACGCAATCCACCCCCTGGTAGGCGAGGTGGCTGGGATCGTAATTGAAGCCGAAGGCCTTCCGGTGCCCGACGGCGGCCAGCGCCCGCTCGGCAGTCACGATGTCGAAGGCGATCTCGGTAGGGTGTACCTCGAGCGCAAAGCGGATCCCGACCTCGTCGAAGACGTCGAGGATCGGCCCCCAACGGGAGGCGAAGTCCGCGAAGCCGTCCTCGATCATTCCTTCTGTCACCGGAGGGAACGAGTACAACAGGTGCCAGATCGAGCTGCCGGTGAATCCGTTCACGACCGGCACACCGAAGTTGGCCGCTGCCCGGGCGGTGAGCTTCATCTCCTCCGCAGCACGCGTCCGAACGCCTTCCGGCTTCCCGTCTCCCCAGACATGAGCGGGCAGGATCGACTCGTGGCGCTCGTCGATCCGATCGCACACGGCCTGCCCCACCAGGTGGTTGCTGATCGCGAACACGTCGAGTCCGTGCGAACCGAGCATCTCTCGCCGTTCGACACAGTAGTCCGGATCGGCCGCCGCCTGCCGAACATCGAAGTGATCGCCCCAGCAGGCGAGTTCGAGTCCATCGTATCCCCACGATGACGCCTTCTCGGCGAGCGTCGGGAGGGGCAGATCGGCCCACTGTCCGGTAAAGAGAGTGACAGGTCGGCTCATAGGGACTCGCTAATGGGGTGGCTGCCAGGTCATGTCGACCCACGCGCCGTCCCGGTCGCTCCGGACGGCCTGATGAATGAAGTGCACGCCAAGAGCGCCGTCCTGAACCGTCGGGAAATCCAGGGTGCTCTCATGGTTGGTCGGCGACTCGGCGTCGGAGCTTCCGGCAGGCCCCGCGACGATCGCATCGGCAACGCCTCGGTACACATTCGCGAACGCTTCGATGAAGCCCTCCGGGTGCCCACCGGGCAGGCGCGTCGCAGCCTGCGCGGTCTCGGATAGCGCGGGACTCCCTCGGTGCAGGATCGTCTCGTCACCGTTCGGGTCGACGAGACGAAGTCGGTTCGGATTCTCCTGAGACCACTCGAGGCCCGCATCGGAACCGTACACGCGGACAGTGAGGCGATTGCGCTCGCCCGTCGCGATCTGTGAAGCCAGCAGCGTCGTACGAACTCCACCCTCCAGCTCGAGAAGGACGGTAGCGTCGTCTTCGAGACGACGCCCTTCCACCACGGTCCCGAGGTCCGCGAACAGCCGCGTGACCTCCAGGCCGGTGACGTACCGTACCAGGTTGTGCGCGTGGGACCCGATGTCACCGAGCGCGGACGAGACACCTGCACGCTCCGGGTCGCCCCGCCACTCAGCCTGCTTGTGACCCTCGGCCTCCAACAGGGTGCGGAGCCACCCCTGCGAGTACTCCACGATCACCTTCCGAAGCGAACCGAGCGCGCCCCCGAGCACACGCGCACGGGCCTCCTTCACCATCGGATAGCCCGTGTAGTTGTGCGTCACGCCGAACACGAGCCCCCGATCCGTGGCGAGCCGGCACAGCTCCTCGGCGTCCTCGAGCGTCGTGGTCATCGGCTTGTCGCAGATGACGTGGATGTCTCGTTCCAGAAAGGCTGCTGCGACCGAGTGGTGCAGATGATTGGGCGTCACGATCGACACCGCCTGGATCCGCTCGTCACCGGGTAGCCCGGCCTCGACCTCGGCCATCTCCTGGTACGACCCGTAGGTGCGCGACGCATCGAGTCCGAGTGCGGTACCCATAGCCCGGGACTTCTGTGGATCGGATGAGAAGGCGCCCGCGACCAGGTCGTACCGGCCATCGAGGGCCGCAGCCATCCGATGAACGGACCCGATAAAGGCGTCGGGACCCCCACCGACCATGCCGTACCGGAGCGTCACCCGCTCGCCCCCGCCGGAGCTCCGCCGTCCCCCGGACTCCGATCGATCCGCTCGACGCGATACCCGCCCGACGCCCGATCTCTCATCCAGAGAACGCCGAAGATCATGGTGAGAAGGACGCTCAGGGGCACGACATACCGGAAGGAGATCTTCCCTCCGTAGTTGTCGGCCGGTCCGAGAATCGACTGGGCATCCGAGACCAACCCCTCGTCCACGTCCGATGCCACGATCGCGCGCAGACCGTTCGCCGTCTCCGGGGAAGGCAGCTCCTGATCGCGCTCATACGCCGCCGTCACGACGGCTACCGCCTCGCCGGCAGCGACCGCATCTGCGTCCGAGTAACTCGCGAGCGTGCCCTGGGCCCGCCCAAACAGGGCGACAGTCTCGGTGACCGGAAACTCCGCGTGTGCGTACTGGTCGGCGATCTTGCCCATCTGCGGCGCCGTGACCAGCCCGACCGTGGCCATACCGACCGTACCCATCAGCCCCAGCCCCAGCGCTCCCGACCGTGGAATCCGTTCCGAGACGACACCCAGCATCGTCGGCCAGAAGTAGCAGACCCCGACGGCAAAGATCGTCGCCGCACCGAAGGTCGCGACCAGTCCGCTGGCGTAGCTCAGCGCGAACAGCCCAACGCCCGATACCACCGCCGACCCCAGCAGGAGCCCGGTCGGCGAGAAGCGGTGCACGAAGGCACCCGCTCGATACCGCAGAGTCGCCATCAGACCGTTGATCCAGACCAGAACGAGAATGCCCGCAATACCGCCGGCCTGCAGGACCGCGGGCACCCACCGGTTCGGACCCAGCTCGACAGACGCCGTCATCGCCATCGCGATCAGCATGACCCACATGAGCGGCGTCGCGAACGCGGCCCGAAACATCTCCCCCATGCTCACACCGGCGTCCACGCCCTCCGTGGGCGGGAACGGCTCGCGCAGGATCATCCAGCCGTACGCGAGCGTCGGGATCAGAATCAATCCCAACTTCACCTGCCAACTCGTCATTCCCACCGCGTCGAGCCCGAAGGATGCCAAGCCACCGATCACGACCCCACCGGGAAACCAGACATGGAACTGGTTGAGTTTCACCGTCTTGTTGTCGGGGAATAGTGCCGCCACCAGCGGGTTACACGCAGCCTCTACCAACCCGTTGCCCATGGCGATGATGAGAGCTCCGGCAAAGAGCATCCCGAAACCGCCGGCGAACATCATCGTGAGAGCACCCACGAGATGGCCGACGAAGGCGAAGCGGAGCAAAGTCCGCATCCCCAGCGAGTCGGCGAGCGGCGCGAATACCAGCTGAGAGACGGCGAAGCCCCAGAGCGCAGCACCACCGATCCAACCGACCTCCTCGTTGGTCAGCACGAACTCGCGTTTGAGCGCGAGCATGACCGCGCCCACCGTCGCAAACGCGACCGAGGTAGCAATGAGTGCGATGCAGCTTCCGAGAAAAAGGCGGTCCGCGTCGACCGGGCGCGATGGTTCGTTCATCCCTCGACTCCGATATGGCGCAGGACCTCAGGGGGAGGTGGGTCCCAGCGCGTGAGCGGCATGTTGCCGATGTACTCCAGGTCCTGCATGCCCTCGGTCGTGGTCCAGAATGCCGTCGATGTGAGGTAGCGGACCCGGTCGAAGAACCGGGCGCCGGCCTCGTAGCCGGCCGGCGCGTTGGGCTCGTAGCAGATGTCGTCACAGATCGCGTGCTTCTGCTCCAGCGTGCAGTCACGGAAGCGAAGCGACGCTCCGCCCCCGAATCGCTCGCTTGCTTCACGGTCGAGCCAGAGCAGCCCACCACGGACCGTTACCAGGTCTCGCTCGTTCCCTTCATACGGAGCACTCACCCACTCGTCGATGAAGTCGTGCGCGCCCACGGCACTCGCCGCGGCAGAGCGATCATCACCCGGCAGGATCACGTCACAGAGATCGGCCAGCGAAGCGAGTTCATCAGCAGAAAGGGTGCGCTCCCAACTTACCGAAGGCGCGACCAGGTCGGGGTCCCACGCGGTCCCGGCCGCCTTCGGATTGGACGTCGGAGCAGGGATCGTTGCATCCACCGGCGCCTCCCCGGGCGCGCACGAGGCGAGCGTCGGACCTGCCGCGGCGATCGCCATGACCTTCAGGGCCTGTCGTCGGTCCATCGGAACCGCCCCGCCACCCTGATCGAGGATCGGGAGACTCTTCTTGATCTTGTCGCTCATCCGATGCTCCTCGAAGCCAGCTGCTGGACGATGTAGTCGGAAGCACGCCACGCGATGGCCATGATCGACAGTGTAGGGTTCTTATCCGCGTTCGAGACGAAGCACCCACCGTCCGTCACGAAGAGGTTGTCGACCTCCCACGACTGGCAAAACTCGTTCAGCACGGACCGGTCGGGGTCGTCACCCATGATCACTCCGCCGACCTCGTGGATGATTTGCCCCGGGCGAGCAATCGCATTTGCGCCGTCCTCGTGCACCGTGCTCGTGACCTGTCCGCCCATCGACTCGATGATGGAAGCGAACGTCTGCTGCATATGGCGAGCCTGGTTCAACTCGTGGTCCGACCATTTCCAGTGGAAGCGCAGTGTGGGGATTCCCCACTGATCCACGGACTCCGGATCGAGCTCGGCGTAGCAGTCGTCGTTGGGAATCATCTCTCCGCGCCCGTCGGCGCCCGTCGAACCAGAGGAACGAGCCGTAGTAGCGCCTGCACTCCTCCTTGAAGCGCTGACCGTACGCACCGTCGGTGAACGGAGCCAGTCCACCCATGAACCCGAAGCCGGGCATCTTGCGACCGCCACCGAACTCGATGTGGTAGCCGCGAGCGAAGTCGAGTTGGCCGCGGGCCTGCTCCTGATAGAGCCACCACGGCATGTAGAGGTGCATCGCCGACGCTCCGTCGGCGTTGTGCGGCGGCATGTTCTCGAGCGCTGGGATCTGTCCACCCACACCGGCGCCCACCGTATCCATGATGTACTTCCCGACCAGTCCGCTTCCGTTCGCCAGCCCATCCGGAAAAGCGCCGCTCTTCGAGTTGAGCATGATACGCGCTGACTCGAGCGCGCTCGCCGCGAGGATCACCACACGCGCACTCACGTGCTCGTCGATCCGGGTCTGCTTATCCACGTAGTGCACACCGTTGGCGCGACCCGCCGAATCGACCGTCACCTCCCGGACCATGGCATCCGTGATCACGTCGAGATTGCCCGTCGCCAGCGCAGGCGGCAGCAGGACCGTCGGTGACTGGAAGTTGGCCTTGATCGAACAACCTCGACCGCACGGAGTGGCGTAGAAGCACGCGGCGCGTGATCGCATGGAATCCGCAGTGACCTGCTGAGCCAGAGCGTTGTTCGGCCACAGCGTCCGCGAGAGGCGATCCGCGTCCTGACGTTGGGTCATGATCGCGAGATGCGCCGGCACGACCGGGATGTCGAGCTGCTCTCCGCACACCTTCCGCGTCAGCATCTCCTCCGCGCGGGGTGCGGGAGGCGGCTGCAGGACGCCGGGGGAAGAGTCCGGCGTGTTCTCCAAGCCCTCGTTGGAGCCATACACGCCGATGAGCATTTCCGTCTTGTCGTAGTACGGAGCCACGTCCTCGTACGACATCGGCCAGTCGAAACCCAGCCCGTCCCGCGAGCGAGGCGCGTAGTCGTAGGGACCCATGCGCAGGGAGATCCGACCCCAATGGTTCGTGCGCCCTCCGAGCATCCGGGACCGCCACCAGAGAAAATCCGTACCGTCCGCACTCGAGTACGGTTCTCCCGGCACACGCCAGCCGCCGTCGACGGTGGCGTCGTAGAAGCCGAACGGCTTCTCTGCCGTCCCGGCTCCGCGCATGGGTGCGTCCTTGGGGAGCTGGAACATCGGTGTCTCGGTGACCGGGTCGTAGTCACGCCCCGCCTCGAGCATCAGCACCTTCACACCGGAGCAGGCGAGTACGTAGGCACACATGCCCCCCGCCGCGCCCGAACCCACAACGATGACGTCGTACTCCTGCTGCGCCTTTCTCTTCATCCGACAACTCCTGCGGCCTGGAGATGCTCGAAGCTGCGCCGAACGCTGCCCATCGGATCTGCCGGTGTGTCGTGCTCGACGAACGCGTGCTCGAGCCCCTGCTCCTCCGCAGCGGCCAGAAGGCGTACGAAGTCGATCACCCCGTCGCCGACGTCCACCATCTCGCCATCGAGGGTCCGATCCTTCACGTGAACACTCGTGACCCGGCCTGCGCGCCGCGCCAACTCTTCGAACGGATCTGCTCCGCCATGCACGGTCCAGAAGATATCCATCTGCCAATCCACGAGATCGGGATCGGTCCGGTCGAGGAGGATGTCGATCGGGCGCACACCATCCTCCATCGGAAGAAACTCCCAGTCGTGATTGTGATAGCCGAAGCGCATGCCGGAGCGACGTACGACGTCCCCGATCCGGTTGAACTCCTCGGCCACGCCCGCCAGCGCCTCAGCAGTGCGTTGAGAGGGCGCCAACGACGGGACGACCATCAGCCGCTGGCCGAGCTCGAGAGCCCCGGCAACAGTCGCTCCGAGGTCTTCCTGGAGGATGGGGAGGCCGTAGTGGCTCGAGACGGCACGAAGGCCATGACCGTCCAGCCGGGCGCGTAACTCCGCCGGGGTCTGCCCGTGCAGCTGAAAGAGCTCGACCTCCTCGTAGCCGATCCTCGCCAGGTCTCCGAGGGCCGCATCCAGGTCGGCCGCGATGACGTCGCGAAGTGTGTAGAGCTGCACGCCCACGCCGGCGCGGCGATCGCTCACCATGCCCTCAGTCCCGTCCGTGGGACCGTCATCCTCGCCCCGTGCCAGACAACCGGCAGCGAATACGGAGATCGGGGCAGCGGCAAGAAAGGTTCGACGGTCGATCACTGGCCAACCTCCCGAATCTTGATGTTGCGGTACCACACCGGATCTCCGTGATCCTGCAGACCAAGGTGCCCCGCACCGGCGCGCCCGTAGGCAGGCCACTCCACGAACTTGCTCCCGGCCACCTTCTCCTCCCATTCAGGGCTCTCGAGTGTGTACTCGACTACGCGGGTACCGTTGAGCCAATGCTCGACGTGCTGACCGCGCACAACAATCCGTACCTCATTCCACTCGCCTACAGGCCGCACCACTCCTCGCGGAGCGGGATGGAGGCCGTAGTTGGCACCGGCACTCGTGAGGGGGTTCTGCCCGTCCGGATGTATATCGTCATCGAGGACCTGCATCTCGGGAGCACTGTGATAGACCCACTCCTCTCCGAGGGCCGCGCGGTAGAAGACCCCACTGTTTCCGCCGGGCTCGAGTCGCCACTCCAGAGCCAGCTCGAAGTCGGAGAAACTTTTCTCTGTGATCAGGTCCCCACCCTGCCCCGTGCGCTGCAGCATCCCGTCCGCCGCACCCCAGCCTTCCGTGCTGTTCGGGTCGTCGTAACGGCGCCAACCGTCGAGCGTGGAACCATCGAAGAGGAGTTCCCAACCAGCTTCACGTTCGGCCGACGTCAACGTATTCATCTGAGCCTCCGCACAGCCGGCGCTGAAGAGGCAGGCCAGGCACAATCCGAGAGTTCGTATCAAAGCGACCACCCCTGCCGGTATTCACGTGTCAGAAACGCGTTGGCGGCCTCGGAATTCGTGACACGCATGTGCGCGGCATCGTACTCCATTCGGAAGCCCTGTCCGGCCCTCAACGCAACGAGCCCGAGGAGCATCACCTCGGTAAGGGGGGCCGCGTAGGAGAACGGACTCGTGGCCTCAACCTCGCCCTTACAGGCTCGAGCCCAATTCATCTCGTGGCTGTCCTCGATCCGTGTGAACGTCTGCGGAACCGCGGCAGCCTCTTCGTGGAGTTCCGCAGGATAGAGCTGCGGGTTGTCGCCATAGGTCTCGTGCATCAGCACCCCACGATCTCCTACGAAGATCACTCCTCCCATTCGCTCCAGCTCAACGTCGGCGGGCAACTCGGGGGGACGCTTGGGCATCAGGCCCCCGTCGTACCAGTGCAGATCGACCGGCGGCATGAGGCCACGACGGGGGAACTCGTAATGGACCGTCGTCGCCATCGGGTACGAGACGGGGTCGTCCGCAGACCCGCCCCAGGGCGTCGACGTGGCTTGAACCGCCGTCGGGTACCCCAACTCGAGCGCCCAATACGGATGGTCGATGAGGTGCGCACCCATGTCCCCGAGCGCTCCGACTCCGAAGTCGACCCACCCCCTCCAGTGGAAGGGATGATAGATCGGGTGGTACGGGACGTCTCGAGCGCACGGCCCGAGGTACTCCTTCCAGTCCAGATTCTCGGGGACCGCGAAGTCCGCATGAAGCCCCGAAGCCGCATACTCCGCCACGGAGCCGGGCCACCACGAGCGATCGGCCGAGAGGGCGTCGAAATCCGACGGCATCGGAGCGGGACGGGCGAGGCCCTGCGCCCATATCGGTCGATCCGTCCAGACATGGACCTCCCGCACGGTGCCGATCACGCCGGCCCGGATCCACTCGTTGATCAGGCGAGCGTCGTCGGACGAATGCCCCTGATTCCCCATCTGCGTGACAACCCCGGTCTCTGCGGCCAGGCCGGCCAGGACCCGGGCCTCATGCACAGACCAGGTGAGCGGCTTCTGCACGTAGACGTGCTTACCCGCCTTCATGGCCGCTGCCGCGAACACGGCATGGGTGTGGTCGGGCGTGGCTATCAGCACCGCGTCGAGGTCGGTCTGGCGCTCCAGCATCTCCTCGAAGCGCGTGTACTTCTCCGCGCGCTCATACTGCTCGGCCCAGCGATGGCCTTCCTCACGCGGATTCCCATCACCATCTATCAGGCGCTCCTGAACCTTCCTCGCAACGAGGGCGTGATCCACGTCGCACACCGCGACGATGTTCTCGCTGCCAAGCTTCTGGGCATTCTCGGCGCCCATCCCCCCGGCGCCCACAATCGCCACGTTCAACGCGTCGCTGGGAGCCTGGTGGCGGGGTCCACCAAGGACGTGCCGAGGCACGATCATCCCACCGAGCGCGAGCTTGGAGGACGTCGACACGAAGTCGCGGCGAGAGAGGTCATCAGACACGTTGGCCATCCGGATCACGGGATTCGATCGGGACAAACTAGGGCTCGAAACGCTCGGGGCTACGTCGGACACATCCACAGCCTGCGATCGAGTCTCGCAGATACGAGAAAGCCCCCGTCGGATCGATCCGACAGGGGCCCCTCTGTTCGTAACCTCGGCCGTTCACGCAGCCTGGGCGAATACTCGGTCAGCGCTCGTTCGAGCCGCTCTGCTCCGTCGCCGATTCGACGGGCTGAACCGCCACGTACGAGAAGTTCATGCACATCTCGTCGAACGAGCCGTAGCCACCGAAGACCACCTCCCCGGTATCCTGGCTGTACGTGCAGCGCAAACGTAACGAAGTGGACTCGAAGAGTTCGCGACCGAAGATCTTCGGCTCCGTGAAAAGGAAGTCGCGCTGCCAGTGCAGGTTCCACTTCGGAACCGAGAGGAGCGTCTCCGTGAGACCGTCTCCGTCTGTCAGGGAGATGTCACCGGATTGGCCGAACGCGTGCATGTGGAGGCTCGCGGAGTAAATCTCGAAGCCACCGACACGATCTCTCTCTAACCCAGTGATATAAGATGCCAGCCCGACGTAGTCCTCCAGTCGCTCATTGACGACGTACGTAGTCTGCTCGCCGGTGGGAATCACCATGCTCCCGTTCTGCTCTCCTGCGAACCAGGGATTTTTTGTATTCACCATATAGAAGGCAGGGCGCTCGACCTCATCCGCGATCTCGAATTCGACCAGGCTTCCCGTGTCACTCTGTCCCCGGGCCTCCTTGATGTAGTAATGCATCTGCACGACCACGGCCGAACCCGGCTTGACGGGGATGCCCGTGCCTTCGGGGAAATCCTGCCCGTACATGCCGGGGGCCCACTGCGTGAGCCACCATTCATTGTTGGCAAGCTCCCTCTGCCCGTCCGGATAGCGCTCCTCATACGCCTCCCAGTCGAAGCTCGTCGGGAGGGCCCCCCCCAAACACTCATAGCCGGCGCCGTCGACCATTTCGTCGACCTCTTTGTAGCGCTCCACCATGCCCGGTTCGACGGTGTGGAGGACCATGTGATGTACGATGGCTTCATTGCCCGGGAGCGCTCGGAAGCCCGTCACGTATCCGACGTTCTCACCGGGCCAGTCGACAATGAAGCACCGGTATTCGTCGTCCGTGCTCTGCTGCGGCAGGTAGGACTCACCGGGCATTACTTCCAGAGACAGGGACATGTCCGAGTTGAACGCGAAGGACGTCATCTCGACGGGCGCCGGGTCCGGACGCGGATCGCCCTTCGGGTATCCGGCGTCGCGCCACGAAGCGATCATGCCGATGACATCGGCGCCGAGCGAGAGGTCACCGAGATACTCCTGGTGCCCGGGCTCGGCGAGCCAGGGCGGCATGACTTCGGCAGTCACGGCCCGAGCGATCATTCGATGCTCCTCGAACGTCGTCTCGGGGTCCGCCATGGACCAACCGATGCCGTTCTCGGCATGGCACCCCATGCAGCTCTCTACGAGCACCGGGCGTACATCCGAGTAGTAATCCTGGGCCGCCACCTGAACGGGAGCGGCGAATGCCAACGCCAGCGCGGCGACGGGCAGGGAAGATCCGCGCATCAGACTCTCCTGAACTCAATTCGGCATGCGCCACAGTAGACGCACCGGCGAAATGTACGGGGACGTACAGGGGGCGGCAAAGAACGAATTACCGAAGGTGCCGCACAATAACGGGGCATCGGTGCGCGACAATTCGCGACACGCACGCCACCCCAGGCTGCACGCCGACCGCCCGATATTTCCCGGGCACCGCGGCCTGAATCGCTCCAACTATCTGCCCTGCAACGCATTACTCGACGGAACCAACATCCATGGATCGTTCCGCCCCGTCAGGCATACGAGTTGCACCTCCGGGCATCTATCGCCCCGGTTGGGGGCCACAGCACCTCGAGAAACCCCGCGACAACAGCAAATGATGAAAAACATCGTCCGAATCTCCGCTCAACTCCTTCTCGTCGGCCTGCTCGCAGCCTGTGGTGACGAGACCGTGCCGACCGAGGTTGCACTCGAGTCGGCCACCTTGCAGAAGGGCGCGCCCGCTCCGCCGCCGACTGTAATCGATGTCGCCGACGACGCAGCCTCGGACGACGTCGCGCCCCAGTTCACGATCCTCATGCAGGCGCTCGAGGCCGCCGACCTCGTCGACGCCCTCGCGTCCAAGGGTCAGGTCACCGTCTTTGCGCCGACCGATGAGGCGTTTGGACGCCTTCTCGATTTCCTCGAGATGACGCCGGAGGAACTGCTGGCCGACGAGGAGCTCCTGGAGGAGGTCCTGAAGTACCACGTCGCACCCGGCCGCCGCATGTCCGACGACGTGCTCGGATCCGAGCAGATCCGTACGTACGACGGGCGCTTCATCTACCCGTTCAGCAACGACGACGGAGCCTTCATTCGTGACGGCAGTGAAGACACCTCCGACGCGATGCTCATTCCAGAGCTGCTCGACATCGAGGCGACCAACGGGGTCATCCACGGCATCGACCAGGTCCTCCTTCCCGGCACCGGAGGTCAGCCCGGTCAGCGCGGCCAGCGTCCAGACAAGGACGATGACGATGATGACGACGACGAGAACGAGTTCGAGGGGTGGGCGACGCTCCTCTCCGTCGAGGGCGACGCCCCCGAACGCGTCATGCGTATCGACGTCGAGCACGACGCCGAGACGGTCGAGGTCTCGATCGACGAAAATGAGACCGCCTTTGAAGACGACGGGGATCTGACCGACTTCGATGCCCTCCTCGACGCGCTCGATGTCGAGGACCCGATGGTCAAAGTAGAGGGCGAGGGCGAGATCCAGGACGACGGCTCGATCTCTGCCGACGGGATCAAGGTCGAGACCGAGGACGATGACGACGACGACGAGGGGGAGGACGAAGACTTCTCGGGATACGCGACACTGGTCTCGGAGGAAGGGGACGCCCCGACCCGCTCCCTGCGCATCGAGGTCGAACGCGACGATATGACCGTTGTGGTCGACGTCTTCGAGGGCGAGACCGAGTTCGAGGACGATGGCACGCTGCTCGACTTCGATGCACTCCTCGAGGCCCTCAACGATGACGGCCTGATGGTGCGCGTAGAGGGCGAGGGTGACGTCCAGGACGATGGGTCGATCACCGCAGAGGAGATCGAGGCGTGGTCCGAAGACGTCCCGGTCGACGAACCTCTGATCTCGACTATCACGGACCTCGTCGAGGCCTTCGCACTGGCTCCGAATGAAGAGGACCGGGAGTTCACGCTCCTGTACGCGGCGCTGGACGCGGCCGACCTCCTCGAGCTCCTGGACGACCCGGAGGCCCAGTACACGGTATTCGCGCCCACGGATGCCGCTTTCACCACTCTTCTCGGTGTCCTCGGGGTCGAAGCGGCCGACTTACTGGCCGATGAGAACCTGGCCGACATCCTTCTCTACCACGTCCTGGCAGGGCGCCAGCTCTCCTTCGATCTGACGTTTGCTGACGAGCTGCCCACCGCTCAGGGCAGCGTCATCCGTCCGGTCACGACCGCAGGCAGTCTGTTCGTCCAGGATCTGAGCGATCGTACCGAGGACGCCATGCTGCTGGCCCCCGATTTGGTCGACCTCGAGTTGGACAACGGCGTCGTCCACGTCATCGATGCGGTTCTGCTCTTCGAGTAGCCGTGCGGCGCCGGGGACGCAGCTTCGCCTACGTCCCCGGCGCGCGCGTCAGAGCCGGCCCCGGCTCCCGCGCATGCCGGATGTTCGCCTCATGGGCCGCAGTCCGCAGGAGCGCATCCACAGCGTCGTCGATCGGGAAGCCAGCGGACCCGGCCGGCAGCGCACGGACGTCCAGGCCCGAGATCTGTTCATACATGACGAGCGCGGCGATGTACGTTCCCAGCGCACTGGGATGGAACTCATCAGAACCGTAGAGCGCGACGTTCGGGTCCGTCTCCCATGCGACGCGCCAGGCCTCACCGGAAGGGAAGAAGTATCCGTCGACATTCACCGCGGCGGTCTGGTACGAGTCGAATACGCCGTCGTAGTCGAAGAAGCGCACGAGTGCCGGCCACACCATATAGAGAGCCGGCGTCCCGCCCGCAGCCCGGATCTCATCCGCGAACGCATCGGAAAAGTCGAGCAGGGAGGGTCGACCCTCGGTGGCAGAGGGACCCTGCTGCATCACGACAATGTCCCAGCCGAGTGCGATCACCTCCCGGGCCCGACCGGTCCAATGATCTTGAAGGCCCCAGTTCGGCGGAGCGATCGACTCCACATACACGTCGTCACCGCTGCCCGCCTCGAGTAGTCTCTCGACGATCCCAGGAAGGTTGTTTGTCGAGGTCAGGCTGTTGCCCAGAAAGAGGATGCTCAGCTCATCCCCTGGCGGGGCTTCGACTTCGCTCGGTCCCCCGATGCAACCCGAAAGCGCGAGGACTCCCATGACCGTGACCATCGCTCTGTCCAGCTTCCTCATCACCACCACCCCGTCGTGACCCACGCCGCACCGTACGTCCACTCCCACCCCACACTACGCGGGTAGGCGGCGGCCCTTTCAGGGATACGACCAGCGCTAGCGCACGCGGTCGGAGTACCCGTCGCCCGTGTACATCCGGACCACCTCTCCGCCCTCCTCTTCAAAGCGCACGATCTCGCCGACCGCGCCCCCTCCAGTAGGTGCTTTCATCCGGAAGCGACCCTCACCCAGCGGATCGAGCTCGATGGGTTCTCCAATGCTCCCCGAGGTCGGAGAGATCGTCACAAGACGCTCGTCGAGGAGCACGACCTGGGTGTCGCCCCAGCGGCTCCGATACAGCCCGGCGAAGCGGGCCCACGAGGGATCCCATGCCACCTGCGCCATCGGCTCGCTGGTCGCGGCCGCGACCGCCTCGCCCACCGTGACCATGAGCTGTCGCGCGATCCCGCCCGGGTTCGAGTCGTTCGTGTTCGTGAGCACGATCACCCCGACGCGATCGTCGAGCTGGATCGTCGTATTCGTGGTGTAACCCGGATAGCCTCCACCATGGCCCACATAAAGTCGATCGTCGATCCGGTTCACGGCGAAGCCGATCCCCTGTCCGCGCGTCCACGTGCTCTCGAGCATGCGAACCCGGTGCATCTCGCGCAGTGAAGCCGTCCCGAGAAGTCGGTCCCCTCCCCGAGGCCCGTCGCGGAACTGAGCGGAAACGAACTTCGCCATGTCCTCGACTGTGCTCGTCAGCCCGGTAGCGGCCGCCATCCCTCGCGCATCGACGAAGGGAAGCACCTCTCGCGATCCGTCCGGCATGCGCCGGCCGTACCCGACCGACATGAGTGGATCCTCACGGTCGACGCTCGAGGCTGTCATATCGAGTGGGTCGAAGATGTTCGTCTGCAGATAATCCGCCCACGACTGGCCGGAGACGGCCTCCACCACCATTCCAGCAATCGTGTAGGCCAGGTTGGAGTACTTCCAGCGGACCTCGGGCGAGAACGTCGCCTGCCGCTCCGGCATCAGGTTTCGGAGCTCTGCGTCCGTCGGAAAGTCCCAGTCGCTCCAGTGCGCACCGGCTTCGCGTGGCAACCCCGAGCTGTGCGTCAGCAAGTGCTCGATCGTGATCGGAGGATCGTCTGGTGACGCGTTGCGCACCTCGAACCACGGCAGGTAGTCGGAGACCGGGTCATCCAGTCGGACCTTCCCTTCCTCCCGCAACTGCATGATCGACGTGGCCGTGAAGAGCTTGCTGTGGGAGGCCATCCTGAAGCGCGTGTCGGGCGTCATGCTGCGACCCGCCGCCCGGTCGGCCATACCGAATCCCTGCGACCACACGAGTTCGTCGCCGTGGACGACACCGACGGCGATGCCCGGCAGGTCACGATACGCGATTTGCCCTTCGAGCCACGCCGAGAAAAGACGAATCTGGCCCTGGACCTCCGGGTCCCTCGCCGGATCTCCCGACTGCGCGACGCCGAGCATCGGAGTAAAGAGCGTGACCAGCAGGACGGATACCGCGAAAACCGCGCTTCGGAACGACATCGACTCGTCTCCAGCAAAGAACGTCAAATCAGGGCCTGTCACCGCAACGTAGAGGCATCCGGCAGGGAGTCGCCAACCCGCCTGCTTATGGCAGGGGAGACGCGAGAGGGGGCGTGAGCGGCTCAAGCCACCCACGCCCCCTCTTCATCGCTGCGAGTCTGGATTCAGCGCCAGTTATGCACCTCGACCTCGGTCTCGGCCAGGTCGGAAGCGACCCAGACGCGAACCTCGGTCTGGTCTGAGATG
>JBDGVS010000046.1:0-10551 GCA_039585535.1 Gemmatimonadota bacterium
CCGGACGGCGGCAGCACCACTCGCAAGACCGCGTACCCGGCCAGACCGGCAGCCAGCGAACCAATGAGCACCCCGAGGCGGGCCAGGTCGGGATCGGCGGTTCCGCCCTGCTCGAAGGCGAGCGCCGAGATGAAAAGACTCATCGTGAAGCCAACGCCGCAGAGCAGCCCAGCGCCTACGATGTGAGGCCATCGCACCCCTTCCGGTAGTGAGGCGACCCGCGCCATGACGGCGAGTCCACTGACTCCTACGATGCCCACGAGCTTTCCGAGCACCAGCCCCATCGCGATACCCATGGGCAGAGGTCGGAGGATGTCCGAGGGTGAGAGTCCAGTGAGCGGTACCGCTGCATTGGCCATCGCGAACACCGGGAGAATCAGGAAGGCCACCCACGGGTGGAGCTGGTGCTCCAGCGAGCGCAGCGGGCAGTCCGCCTCGGGCGCTCCGGGCCGCATCGGAATGAACGCGGCCAGCGCGACCCCGGCCAGTGTCGCGTGAACGCCCGACTTGAGCACGGCGACCCAGAGTATGGTGCCGAGAATGAAGTATCCGGGGAGCCTGGTGACTCCGCGCCGATTGAGCACGACGAGTCCAACCAGGCAGACCACCGCGACGCCGAGCGCCGTGGTGGAGAGTTCGGCCGTGTAGAAGAGGGCGATGATCACGATCGCGCCCAGGTCGTCGAAGATCGCCACGCTCAGCAAGAACGCCTTGAGCGACGGCGGTACCCGGTCACCCAGCAGGCTGAGAATTCCGAGTGCGAAGGCGATGTCCGTCGCAGCGGGAATCGCCCACCCCTGCATGGCACTCGCGTCACCAGAGTTGAGAGCGACGTAAATGAGCGCTGGGGCCGCCATTCCGCCTATCGCCGCGAAGGCCGGTAGTGCCGCACTCTGGAGGCTCGAGAGATGCCCTTCGATCACCTCGCGTTTGAGCTCGAGCCCGACAAGAAGGAAGAAGACGGCCATGAGGCCGTCGTTGATCCAGAGGATGAGCGGCTTCGCGAGACCTGCGTTCCCCAGTCGGATCTCGAACGGAAGGTCGAGCAGGCGGTTGTATATCTCCGCGCCGGGCGAGTTCGCAATGATCATCGCCAGCACCGACACGGCCATGAGGACCAGGCCGCCTGACGACTCCAGGTGCAGGAAGTCTCGGAACCGATCCGCCGGGGACCGACGCTCGATCGCAGGAACGGCTGGGCCGTGGCTCATCGCTGTTCGCCCGAAGGGATGAGCACCCACTCTTCCTGAGGAGGTACGAGCCAGTCCGCGCCGTCCTCCGTCACGACCACCATCTCCTCGACCGAGATCGTCTTGGTCGTGCCGTCGTCCTGGGGCCAACCGAAGAAGCCGTCGAAGGCGAAGGTGTGACCCGGGCGCAGCTCACGCGCCGCATCGCCCGCTGGCGGCGCGCCGCCGGCGGCTCCCCCCAGACGCGGCCCCACATCGTGTGCCCAATAGCCCACCGGATGACCGGTGCTCCAGATGATCGGGATCGAACCGTGTCGCTCGAGGATCTCCCTCTGTGCGAGGTCCACATCCCACCCCGTGACTCCGGGTCGCATCGCTGCCATGGCGGCGCGGCTCCCTTCGCGGGCGTGCTCCCACCGGGCCTGCATGTCTGCCGGGGCCTCGGTCTCGCCCGCGCGCAACACGTAGGCGAAGCGTTGAATGTCGGTCACCCACATCTCGTTCACGCGGATCCCGAAATCCGTTTGGATCACGTCTCCGGGCTGGATGACTTTGTCCGTCGCGTGGGAGTGGCCGCGGTCCGGCCCCGAGTTCACGTTCGGGTTCTGGTCCGGGGCCCATCCATCGGACACACCCAGCTCGGCCATCCGACGCTTGAGGAAGCGTGCGACCTCAGCGTCGGTCGTGACACCGGGTACGATCTGCTCGTATGCCTCCAGTTCGAGCTGCTCGGTCAGCTGCGCGGCGCGGCGCATGATGTCGACCTCACGGGGGAGCTTCACGGAGAGCCACTCGATCACGACGTCCTCAGACGACACCAGGCGACGAGTGAGGCCCGATCCGAGTGCGGTCTCCAGGGCGTTGCGCTGCGTCCACGACAGGCCGTCGGCGATGTTTCGCGTCGAGTTGTTCACCGCGATCCGCTGAGGGTCACGGGTGCGCATCTCGTCGGCGACCGCTTCGTACAGGCTCGAGCCTCGGGGGATCGAGCGAACGGCGTCGAGCGGTGTCACCTCGGAGAGCGCGGTGGCTTCCGTCTCCGGTGAGATGGCGAGCGACTCGAGGCCGCCTTCGCCGTCCGCGAAGAAGAGGAAGGCAGCCAGGCCTCCGGCATTCTCCGCTCCAACGTGTGCGGCGATGGGATCGTTGGCGTTCTCCCTGCCGAGTACGATCCATGCGTCGACGCCGGCGCGCTGCATGGCAGGCCCCAAGAGGGTCGCGATCCGCTCGGCCCGGATGGAGGGCCAGAGGTCCGGGTCGTCGGGGAAGGGGATGCGCTGTTCGGAGGCTGTGCCACCAGGACTCCCCGGAGCGCAGGCGGTCGCGGCGGTCAGGACTGCGAAGGCGGTCGCCCGGACGACACGGGAATGCGAGATCATGTGCAAGAAAGCGGTGCGAGAAGCGTCGACTACATTGGAGCGGGACACTGAGGCAATCATTAGTGTACAGCAACGCTCCGCAAAGTACCGCCTTCCCGGTTTCCCTGTCGCAGGATCGGTCACTCCCTTGATCGCCAACGCCAGAACACGAGCCCTCGGGGTCGCTTGCCTCGCCGCGCTGCTTTCCTCGTGCGGGAGCAACGCGCAGACGACAACGCCGGAGGACCCCGTCCCGACGACGCTGGCGATCACGCCGAGCATCGTCGCGTTCTCCTTCCTGACCGAGTCGCGTGCACTTCTGGCCGACATTCGTGACCAGAATGGAGGCCCCTTCGCCGCCACCGTGACGTGGTCGACGTCCGATGCGGCGGTCGTCTCGATTGATGCGGCGGGTGTCGCGTCTGCGATCGGGAACGGCTCCGCGACGATCACGGCGACCGCAGCTGGCCTCACCTCTACGCTCACGATCCAGGTCCAGCAGCAGCCGCGCGTTATTCTCGCGCAGCAGGGCGACGATCAGGAAGCGATCGCCGGACGCCCCCTGGCCGACACGATCATCGTGCGGCTCACCGACCTCGGGGGGAGCTCGGTCGAGGGGGTCACCGTTGTATTCGCTCCCGACGCCACCGCCGGAACTGTGACTGTCGATACCGTGGTGACGGGTCCGGACGGACTTGCCGCGACCGTATGGACGCTCGGTTCTGCGTTCGGCCCCCAGAGCCTGGTCGTAACTGCTGGGAATCTGAAGACGACGCTGGAGTCATTCTCCCGGAGCGAGACTCCGATCGCGGATCTGATCTTCGAATCTTCGGTCTCGTTGTCCCGCGAGGACCCGACCACCCGTGACTCGCTGATCGTGACCGCCACGGTCCGAAATCAGGGGGACCTGGATACCGGAGGGCCGTTCCGCGTCGAGGCCCGTGTCGGCGGGGTCGAGGTAGCGTCCGAAGACGTCTCAGGCCTGGATCCGGACGAAGAGGTGCAGGTGCAGCTGCAGGTGCCTCCGCTGGCTGCGGGGGCACAGACGCTTGAACTGGTGCTCGATCCAGCTGGAGCTCTCCCGGAACTCATCGAAACGAACAACCAGTCGTCCCGCTCGCTGACTGTTCTTCAGCAGTCTCAACTCTCACTGGGGGTGCCGGTGACCGGGCTGTCTGCGTCGGTGGGACAGGAACTCCTCTTCGTGTTGGAGGTGCCACCGGGAGCCGGCGATGCGCTGGACATCACGATCACGGATCCCAGTCCGGGTCAGATCGACGATCTGGACCTCTTCGTGGCGCAGGGTAGCCGTCCGGCGTTTCGCGAGGACTATCTCGATTGTGTCAGCGCGAACCCGCGCACGGAGGAGGCGTGTCAGATCCTCTCCCCTGGGGGTACCTATCACATCCTGCTGCACGCGTGGGAGGACGACACGGGTCAGTTCCCCACGACGGGCTTCAGCAACGTCACACTCGAGGCCACGATCGGGGGTGCAGAGCCATACGATCTCGACTACACGCTCATCGCCTCGTTCAGCTCCGAGCAGGAGGCGGCGATCGACCGGGCCGTCTCGTATTGGCAGGATATCATCCGCGGCGGTCTCACGGCCGTAGAGGGGACGCAGGGGTTGGACGACCCGTGCGGCCTTGGCCAGCCCGCACTGTCATCCGTCGATGACATGCAGCTCTACGTAGGTCTCCTGCCGGATACTTTGCAGGGCGTGGGGGGCACCCTGGCTGCTGCGGGACCATGCGGCCTTCGTCCGGTCACCTACCTCCCCTATCTGGGCGTCGCGCGCTTCGATCCGGTCGACCTCGAGCTGATGTCGTCGGAGGAGGTATACCGGGTCATGCTCCACGAGATCGGACATACGCTGGGCATTGGTTCGACGTGGGCCCTGCAGGGCCTGCTGCAGGATCCCTCGCTGGACGGCAACGGGGACGCCATCCCTGGTGTCCAGGACACCCACTTCTCGGGCCAGGGGGCGCGAGAGGCGTTTGCTGCGATCGCTGCGGGGTACTCCGGCTTGACGGTCCCCGTGGAGAATCAGCAGCCCAAGGGGTCCGGGGATTCTCACTGGCGTGAATCGGTCTTCGGCACGGAACTCATGACGTTCTCACTCAATGCCTCTGCGTCCCTGAACCCGCTCAGTGCGGTCTCGATCCGCTCGCTGGAAGACCTCGGGTATGTTGTCGACGTCTCACAGGCCGAGCCGTTCACCCTCCCGGCGTTCAGTCCTTCCCTGGTGGTGGCTCAGACTCAGGTCACGATCGACCTTCGGTATGACGTCACCCCGATCCCCGAGAGTGCGTTCGGTCCCAAGCACAGATTGAGGAGGGTGCGCCGATGAAGAGAGTGACGGCACGAATTAGCTGCGGGCTGCTGGCGGTGGCGATCGGCGCGTGTGGGGGCGGGGGAGGGACGGGCGGAAGCCCGGCACCGGCGGGTGCGACGTGCGCTCCGACGGACGCCGTACTCCCCAGTGATGCGACGCTTGCCGGGATGGAGGGCACGTACCGGGTTGTAGCGGTTGCCCCGGACGGTCGGCGTGTGGAGGGCCGTGTGGAGTTCACGGAGCGCCCCGTTGATATGCGATCAGTCGGGAGGACGTCGCTCCCGCTGGAGGGGACGGCCGAGATCGACTTCGCGGCGATCGGTGCTGTGGCGCCGTCCGGTATGGACAGCGCAGACTCGGCGCGCCCGGGCGTGCTGGTCCTGGAAAGTGACGAGGCTTCGGGGAGGAGAATCCTGGTACGCTTCGGGGCGGCTGCGAACGATCTCGCTCAGCCGATGTTCGACGGCAGCATCACTCGATTCGAGCCGCGCGAGATTCGGGCGGATGGCTTCCTGGGGACGTGGCGGAGCACTGTTGGTGGCCGCTCTTCATCGGGCTACTTCTGCGCCTGGCCAGACGGCAGCTGAGCCCCCGCACCGCGACGGGTATGTGCTCCGGGCCGGTGCCCCGTCGGCCCAGGGATCCCTGAGCGTCGCTTCGCGGATTGGGTAACGGAAACCTACCTTCGAGACTCGCCGTAGTTGCCCACCCTGGGAGGCACTCATGGACCGCACTTCGATCGTGCGCTCGTCTGCTCTCGCACTCACCGCTGCTGCCCTCGTTGCCATGGATGCCGAAGCGCAACGCTTTACCCAGGTTCCGCCTCCGCCGGACCAGCCGGCTGCCGAAGGCTTCGATCCGGAGCGGGCGCTCTTCTTCGCCGAGTCGAACTTCGACCCGTTGAGAGATCCGGAGTGGAGTCCACTCCGCGACGTCCGCCGCGCTGGGGATGTAACGGACGATCAGCCCGTGCTCGTCTTCGAGTCCGGCGGGGAAACGCTGGTGCTCGTGTCGGCCCAGATGTCGTACCACCACGTCGCCCAGGGCGAGATGGCGGGCGAACCGTGGATGGTCACCTTCTGAGTGGTCTGCAACTCAGGGGTCAGGATGACTCCACGTGTCGGAAACGAGGTGCACCGGTTCGCTGAGCAGGCGCTTTACGACGGCTTGTTCCTGATGAAGGACGAAGAGACAGAGACGTACTGGGATCACATGACGGGTGAGGCGGTCTACGGCCCGCTGGTCGGCGAGAAGCTCGAGGTCTCGGGGCTCATGCAGTCGACCGTCGCGCAGGTGCTGCGCGCGACTCCCGATGCATTGATCACCCTGTCCGATCAGGGAATTCGCGCGGACGACGACATGAAGGTCGACGGGCTGCTCGGAGGGATCCGCAGTCGGCTGAACGGCATGTTCCAGTCCACGGTAGAGGAAGACGACACGCGGCGGCCGCAGATGGACCTCGGCCTCGGACTGTGGACCGACACGGAGGCGGCGTACTACCCGTTGGACGTGCTGCGGGCGGGAGGCCGTGCTGTGGTCGATACCTTCAACGGCCAGAAGGTTCTCGTGTACATCGACCCTGCGAATTTCGTCCCGTCGGCGATTCTCGTGGAGGCCGGCGAACCCGAGTGGGATGGCGACGTTCTGAGGCTGTCGGACGGCACCTACATCGAAGACGGCCTCGCGTACGAAGCGTCGGGTGAGCGCTCCGCAGCGCTGCGTCCGCTGCAAGTATTCACCCGCTGGTACGGCTTCTCGCTGACCTTTCCCGAGACGGAGATCTACGGGGCTTCGAGTAACGAGTAGCGGCTGGCGGAAGGCTGACCTCAGACCTGGGCGGCGACGCCCTCGACGATCGTCAGGTATCCGTGCGGATCGTCGTTCTCTCCGCGCACCGTTTCCAGGAATCGCTTCTGGAGGGCGGTCGTGATCGGACCCGCTTTCCCGGCACCGATCTCGATTCGATCGACACTGCGTACGGGCGTCACTTCGGCCGCGGTCCCGGTAAAGAACAGCTCGTCGGCTGTGTAGAGAGCCTCGCGGGGCACCTGCTGCTCAACGACTTCGTACCCGAGGTCCTTCGCCATCTGGATGACGGCTCCACGGGTAATACCGACCAGAGACGTGCCGTCGAGAACCGGTGAGATCACGACCCCGTCGTTGACCAGGAAGAGGTTCATCCCACTCCCCTCGCTCACGAGCCCACCGGGTCCGAGCGCGATGGCATCGACGTAGCCGTTCTGGACGGCTTCCATCTTCATGAGCTGCGCGTTGACGTAGTGGCCACCGGCCTTTGCGCGAGCGGGGAAGGTGTTCGGGGCCATCCGATGCCATGAAGAGACACAGACATCCACCCCGCGGGCGAGGGCGTCTTCGCCGAGATACGTGCCCCAGCCCCATGCCGCCACGTACGTCTCGATCGGGCTCAACGTCGGGTTCAGGCCTGGCGTACCGTAGCCACGGATGACCATGGGACGGAGGTAGCAGTCGCGGAGACCGTTCTTGCGGACGACGTCCTGACACGTCTCGATGAGAGCCTCGGCCGAATAGTCGGGGACCATGCGGTAGATCTTGGCCGAGTCGATGAGGCGGTCGATGTGCGCGTCGAGGCGGAAGATCGCCGGACCCCTGGGGGTGTCGTACGACCGGATGCCTTCAAAGATCGAAGTGCCGAACTGCACCGCCGTCGCGAGGAGGTGGACCTTGCAGTCGTGCCACGCGACCCACTCGCCGTCCTTCCAGATGAAGTCGGCCTCGTCAAATCCACTAGCGCCCATCAGGTCAGTCCTTTGATCCAGCCGCCGTCCACGGCGAGTGATTGTCCTGTGATATAAGAGGCCTGCCCGGAGCAGAGGAATACGGCCGCGGCCGCGAGTTCCTCCGGCTCACCCAGCCGGTCCATAGGGATCTCGGAAGCCCACCCTTCGTAGGCTCCTTCGATCGTAGTTCCATCGCGCTCGGCGATGGACTCCGCCAAATGTATGAGTCGTTCCGTGCGTGTATACCCGGGGAGCACATTGTTCACGGTCACGTTGTACGGGCCGACCTCGTTCGAGATCGTCTTCGCAAAGCCCGTCACGCCGGCACGGATGGCGTTGGACAGGATCAGCCCAACGACCGGCTGCTTCACCGAGATGGATGTCACGTTCACGATCCGGCCCCAGCGGCGTTCCTTCATGCCGGGCAAAGCCGCACGGACGAGGTTCACCACACTCTCGAAGTTCTGAGCGATCGCGTGGCGCCAGACTTCTTCGGTGTGATCCTCGAACATGCCAGCCGGAGGGCCACCTGTATTCGTGACGAGGATGTCGACCTGACCGAAGGCTTGTACCGCTGCCTCGATGAGCCTTTGTGCCCCGCCAGGCTCGGTGAGATCGCACGCGACCGCCTCCACCTCGGCGCCCGTCGATTCGACGATCGCATCCTTCACCGTGGCGAGCCTCTCCGACGAGCGAGAGTTGATGACCACGCGCGCGCCCTCGGCGGCGAGCATCTCGGCGATCGCACGCCCGAGCCCTGCGCTCGAGCCAGCGACGACGGCGACCTTACCCTTGAGTCCCAGATCCATGAGCGAACTTCTCTCTTCGTGGGTGAACCGAAGCGGTGATGCTCTCGACCGCTACTCGTCGCCCTGGTGGAAGTACGAATCCGTGCCGTCGAGCCAATCCTGGCGCGGCGGGCTGAACACGTCGACGTCGAATGTGTCTTCGAGGGCCACTGCCTTGTGCGGCACGTTCGACGGGATGTACATGACCTCGCCCGCGGAGACGACGCGCTCTTCGTAGCCCGGCTCGCCCTCGTTACCGATCCAGAAGTGCAGCGCGCCTTCGAGGATCCATGTGAGCTGCTCGTTCTCGTGGTGGTGCTTCGGGACGACGGCGCCCTTCGCGAGGTGCACGTGCGCGAGCATCATCCGGTCACCGGTGAAGAGTCGTCGCTTGATCTCTCCCGTGACGGACTCGAGTTCGACTTCGTCCCACTTTTCATGGCGTACCAGACTGTCGCTCATCGGACTCCGCGGCGTGCCGCTCGTTGGTTTGACTCGGTCCGAGGAAGCGAGCTTTCCAGGTCGGGCCGAGGGGGTTGAAAGGACCGGCCAAAGGGCGGGTCGCGGCCCCCGATGTCAATGGCCGAAGTGTTATTCCCGCAAGGAGATCGCTGCTTCGAGCCGATCGGAGACACGGCCGAGGTACAACCTGCCGCGAGGCGGCGGTACCTTTTCACGCTGTGAACCGCACGCTCTCCCGCCGCCCGGAGTCCGACATGCAACGCCTCGCACGCGCCACGCTGCTGTTGCTTGCTGTCAGTCTGTCTGGCTGTGGAGCCCCGGCGGCGCCGCCAGCGCCCGGTCAGAGCCGGGGGTCACCGCCTGACCTGCGTGGGCGCCGCGTGATCCTCCTACCGGTTCAGCAAAATCTGGGGGTTTATGGTGACCCGGATGCCGAGCTTCGCTTCACCTTTTCCGACAAGGGTCGGGAGGTCGAGTGGATCTACGAGGAAGAGGTCCAGAAGATGCTGGACCGCACGCCGACCATGGACGCCCGCACTCGAGGCCTTCCGATCAGCCTCTTCCGGGCGGCCGAAGTCGAGCGTATCGGCGATCCCCTGTATGGCCAGCTTCGCAGGCTCGCTGCCCTGGTAGAGGCCGACGGGATCCTGATCCCGATCGAGGCCTCGTTCGAAGCCAACGAGACGATCATCGACTCGGCACCACGGGTGCGTTTCACTGCAGCTCTCGTTGATCCGAGAACGGGCCGTGTGGTCTGGTATGGAATCGAAGAGGGCGGGGAGTTTGCGCAGGACGATCCGCGCGCTCTCGCCTCCGCCGTAGAGAGGCTGGCTGAGACCCTCTTCTGGTACATGGGCAGCTGACGCCTTCCGCACCCACGACGAACGACCGAAGGGAGCACGACGGCTGGGATGATTGGGACGACAACGAGGAATCGAGGTGTGGTGGGACGTGGCATTGCCAAAGCCTTTTTGCCAGCATGCCTGACGGCGATGGCGGTGGTGGGGTGTGCACCCGTGTCTGACGGCATGCTGCCCAGCGATGATGAGATTCTGGGCTATTTTGAGTCCGACCGCCGAATGGAGGCCGAGGTTGTCGGCAACGTGGCGGTGCTACGTGTCTTTCAGGACGCGGAGCAGTTGAGACGAGGAGGGGCACTCTGGGCCAAAGTCGGTCCGTATGTCTTCCTCTTTTCCGAAGAGACACAACAGCTCTTTGCCGACTTCGAAGGTGTAGCGGGCGTCCGCGTCACCACGATGGTCGGAAGTGCAGAGGTGGCCAGCGCGCTTCTCGCGCACGAAGAGCTCTCGGATATTCTTTGGGCTCGCTCGCTCAACATTGCGGGCAGGGCGCGCCTTCAGGGCACCAACCGTATGACCCTTCTGGAGGACCTCGTCGACTGGGGCGAGTCCCATACCGAATTCACGTACAACGAGCGATACACGAAACGATGACGCAGACGATCACGGTGATTTCCGGAGACGGCATTGGCCCCGAGGTAACGGACGCTACGCTGGAGGTGCTCCGGGCGGCAGGCGCGGATCTCGAGTACGACATGCAGCTCGGAGGCATTACGGCGCTCGAGCAGGTCAAGCATCCGCTACCTCAGGAGACGATCGACTCCGCGCAGCGGAATCGGATCCTTCTGAAGGGGCCGCT
>JBDGVS010000047.1:0-10543 GCA_039585535.1 Gemmatimonadota bacterium
TGACGAGTGTCACGTCGGCGCCCTGCTCGACCAGATAGATGATGGTCTCGTTGTCGCCACGAGCCGCCGAGTGATGGACCGGCGTGTAGCCGTCCATGTCACGCAGGTTGGGGTCGACGCCCAGCTCCTCGATGAAGTACTTCATCGAGGGAAGCCAGCCGTCGGGAACGGCGCGATGCTGCTGCGCTACCCGTGAGGTGCCGAAGCCGACGCCAGACGCGGCGTGAATCGGATGGATGCCCGGCCCACCGACGGGGACCTCTGGCAGGCCTGACGGATCGAGTTCGTCTTCCTCTTCCGGACCGGTACGGGCTCCCGGATTACCGGGATCGAAGTTCCGACGACGGCTCGGGAGCTTGATCGTCCAGATATTCGGATCAGCGCCGTAGGAATGAAGCAGCTTCATTGCCGTAACGTCGGTCGCGTAAGCGGCGCGCCAGAAAGGCGTGGCGCCTGTGAAGTCGACGCCCATCCGACCGGCATTGTAGGCGGCGTACCAGATGTGGGTCTCGACGCGCTGATTGGGATCGGCTCCAGCTTCGAGCAGCGCCCCCATCAGGTCGATGTACGAATTGTTCTGACCTCGGAAGGCCTGGGGCTGTGGGTACCAGGTCCGGAGCGACCACTCGATGTTGAGCGTCGCAAAGAGCGGTCCTGCCCCGTCGTCGCTGACCAGATTCGGATCCGCTCCATGCTCCAGAAGCATGAGCGCGAGGTCGTAGTTGCCGTTGATCGCCGCGACCAGGAGGGGTGTGGACAGATCTCCGCCCGACGGCTGGTCGATGTCAGCGCCGCCCTGAACGAGGAGTTCTGCCGCCTCGATGTTTCCCTGGCGCGCTGCGTAGTGGAGCGCCGAGAGGCCACCCTGCACGCCGATCTGCTCCGTGGAGCTGAGTGCCTTGATCGGTGGCTCCGCCGGCTCTTCCTCTTCGACTTCGGCCTCTTCTTCACCTTCCGCCGCGGTGCTGTCGGCAGCGGCACTGTCGGGTGTCAGGAACTGCCGTAGTCGATCCTGGTTGTCGTTGAGGACGGGTTCCTCGCCGCTCTGCGCTGCGCGAATACGCGAACGGCGGGCGCGCTCGTCAGAATCGAGTTCCGATCGGGCGGTGTAGTCCTTCAGGTCCGTCATGATCGACGGATCTGCTCCGGCCTCCAACAACGCCGACACCGCATTGGTCGCGTTCCGCGACGCGGCGAACACGAGTGGCGTGCGGCTCTGGAAGTGATCCGCGGCATTTACGTCGGCACCTGCCGCGATCAACGCCTGAATCGTCTCCGTGAAGTCACCCTGAGCCGCGAAGTGTAGCGCTGTCACGCCGGTCGTAGTCCACTCGTTCGCATCGGCGCCACCCGCCAGGAGGGCCGACACGACTTCATTGTGCCCCGACCGTGCCGCGAGGTGAAGCGGCGTGTATCCACCGACTCGCGTCAGCGGCTTTACGGTCGCGCCGGCGTAGAGCAGGAGGTCGACCATCTCCGTGTTGTTGTTCATCGCCGCCCAGTGCAGGGCGGTCAGACCGTCCGCCTGGGCACCATTGGCGTCGGCACCACGCTGGAGAAGGGTACGTACCTCCGCCGCATCGTTCGCCTGGGCTGCGTCCGCGACGGGTGACTCCTGCGGAGCCGCTCCCACCAGAAGCAGGCTGAGTGCGAAGACGCCCGCCAGACGATACGCCGTGATCTTTTTCAACATGTGTGTTCTCCCGGAGGCGCGGACCCCCGAATGATGAGCGATTAGATCGCGAAGGTGCCCGTGCTGTTACCGAACGTTTCGATGTCGTTCACGCCGAGTTTCTGCAGCATGCTCAGCATGACGTTCGCCATCGGCGTGCCCGGTGTGGCTCGCACGTGGTTCTCGCCTTCCAGAAGTCCATTCGCGCCACCGACCAGGAAGAGCGGGCAGCGGATATGGTTGTGGAGGTTGGAATCCGCCATGGCCGACCCGTACATGACCATGGTCTTGTCGAGCAGCGTGCCATCTCCGTGCGTCGCGTTGGCCAGCTTGTCGAGCAGGTACGGCACCATCGATACGTGGTACTGGTTGATCTTCGCGAAGTCACGGACCTGCTCTTCACGGCCGCCGTGGTGCGAAGCCGCGTGGAACGGCGTGTCCGAGCCACTCTCAGGGTAGACTCGCGGCGAAGCGTCACGTCCGAGCTTGAGCGAGAAGACTCGCGTCGCGTCGGACATGAAAGCGAGCACCTGGAGATCGAACATGAGGTGCATGTGCTCGGCGAAGTCGTCCGGAACGCCAACCGGCGCCTCGGGGATGTCTCGCACCTCACCGCTCGAGTTCTGAGCCTCGATACGCAGGATCCGCTGCTCGAGCTCCCGGATGTTCGTCGTGTACAGGTCGAGGCGGTGCCGATCGGCCGGGCCGAGATCGCGACGGAGGCCAGACATCTCACCCATGACCCAGTCCAGGATGCTGCGATCGGTCGCGAGACGCTCCGCGCGCTGCTCCGGCGTACCACCCGCACCGAAGAGCTGCTCGAAGACCGCACGCGGATCGCGGATCATCGGAAGCGGTGCCGTGGGCGACGCCCAGCTGATCGTGTCGGTGTAGACGCAGGAGTATCCGTAGGCGCATCCACCTGCCTGATCCACGTTCTCGATCGTGAGCTGCATGGACGGGATCGGCGTCTCACCCGCGATGCTCTGCGCGTAGATCTGATCGAAGGAAGTTCCGGCGAAAACGTCGGAGCCCTGGGTCTGTTTCGGGTGCGCCTGCGTCAGGAAGACCGCAGCCGTCCGGAAGTGGTCACCACCGATCTCGGCAGGTGAGAAGGCGTCAGCCATGCGAGAGTCGGTGTCGCTCACGATCGTGAGGTACTTCCGATACTTCTCGAGCGGACTCATCGCACTCAGCGAGAGATCGAAGTCCTTGCCCTCTTCCTTCGGAGACCAAAGTCCGAGAGACGCGCCGAGGTCGTTGGATCCAGCGGATCCGTGGACATTCTCGATGCAGACGAGACGGGTACTGTCCGCAGACCGCCCCGCTTCGGTGGCCGAAAGCGGCCGAGACGCCGGGACCATGGCATCGAGAAGCGGAAGACCGACGCTAGCGCCCATGCCTTTGAGCATGGACCGTCGAGAAATGTGCTTTCCGGTGATGAAGTCCATCGTGTTGAGCCTCGTCGAGGTGGGTTGATCTAAGTCAGTTGGAGCCGGATTCGGTGACCGGCTGCTGTGCCGCCATTACTGGCTCGGCGGCACGGCTGGTACGGAAGGCGGGGCTGTTGACCACGCCCAGGACGAACGCGGAGAGGCGGTAGTCCTCATCCTGGGCGTCCGTCGTAATCTGGCGAACCGACGGCATGTCGTAGTATTCGACACGGCGGCCGAGTGCGTACGCCATCATGTTCTCGGTGAAGATGCGGTAGAAGACTTCCGGACGACTCATGATCGCGTCCCGGATGTCGGCAACACCGCTGAGCGGCGTTCCGTCGTAGAGTTCACCGCCTGAGTCGATCGGGTTCCCTTCGTCGCGATTCCGCCACGCGCCGGTCACGTCGAAGTTCTCGAACGAGAGGCCGATCGGATCGATGACGTTGTGGCAGGAAGAGCATGCCGGGTTCGCCCGGTGAATCTCCTGTCGCTCACGAACGGAGAGGAATCGCCCGTCCTCGGCACCTTCCGTCTCCTCCAGGGCAGGCACGTTCGGCGGCGGCGGCGGCGGCGGCGATCCGAGAAGGACCTCCATCACCCACTTGCCGCGCAACACCGGTGATGTCCGGTTTGCATGCGACGTCAGCGTCAGGATGCTTCCGTGACCGAGGATGCCGCGTCGGCGGTCGTCGGGGTACTGCACCATCTGGAAGTCCGGGCCGAGAACACCGTTGATCCCGTAATGACGTGCCAGCCGCTCGTTCACGAAGGTGTAATCTGCCGTGAGGAGCTCGGTGATGGGGCGGTCCGCCGTGCGGATATGGTCGAAGAGCAGTTGCGTCTCGCGATGCATCGCATCGGCGAGCGTCTGATCGAAGTACGGATAGCTCAGCGCGTCGGGCCGAAGCTTGTCCAGATCCTGGAGTCGAAGCCACTGCGCCGCGAAGCGCGTAGCGAGAGCTTCGGCCTTCTCGTCGGCCAGCATCCGGAGGACCTGACGCTCGAGTTCCTTGTCGTCCGTGAGGTCGCCCTCCTCGGCGAGTCGGATCAACTCGTCGTCCGGCGGGGATCCCCAGAGGAAGAAGGAGAGACGCGACGCGAGGTCCGCGTCGGCGATCTCGTAGATCTCACCCGGTTCGATACCCTCGGGCGCCTCTTCCATCCGGAAGATGAAATGCGGGCTCGCCAGAATCGCCTGAAGGGCGAGGCGGACGCCGCCTTCGAAGCCACGAGTCTCGGACCCCTGATCGTAGAAGGTCATCAGTCCGTCGAGGTCGCCCTGATTCACCGGACGGCGGTAGGCGCGCTCGGTCAACCGACTCACGATGCTCTCGGCGCACGGACGCTCCTCGTCCGCGGAGGTCGGGCGGCAGCTGAAGACGAAGTTCCGGGTCGGGGTATCGGAAACACCTGTGACCTCGAACGGACCGAGCACCGTCATGCGCTGCAGGTGCTGCTGCGACGAGACGCCGTAGCCGATTCCGATCTGGCCATCGGCCAGCGTGTGTTCGATGGGTCGGATGAGGTCGTCGAGTTCACCCTCGAACTGGCGCACGAAGGCGGCCGTGACGCGGTGTGGGCCGGCGGACACCTGGATTGAATCGGTCCGCATGTTGAGTCCCGTTGGCTCGGACTCGTGCATCCAGCGATCGATGCTCATGAGCGCGACGCGCTCACCGTCGATCGAGAGTTCGATCTGATCCTCGCCCCAGGTGCGTCCGAAAACCTCACCCTCAACGGCGTTGTACGGCATGATGTGGAAGACGTACTTACCGTCGGCGGGGAAGTTGTGGACCACCGAGAGGCCACCGCGCGTGCCGAACGGCGCACCTTCGGCCTGCTCTTTCTGCGACGCGATCCTCGGCATCCGGTAGATCGTGTTGCCGACTTCCGCCTCAGGATCTCCAAGGGCGATCCTGCTGATCTGTCCGGCAGCGCGCAGGTATCCCTCGATCACCGTCGTCGACGGCATCTGCACGTCGGCGATGTTGTCGAAGTTCGCGCTCTTGGTGTCGAGCGGAAGGAAGCTCGAGACGTCGACCTCGATTCCCAGGAGGTGCTCCACCGCGGCCGCGTACTCTGCCTGATTGAGACGCTGGAATACGCGCGTTCCCGGCTCGGGGTTCTTCTCCCACGCTTCGTCGATGAGACCTTCGAGCTCCGAGGCGAGGTCGACGAGCACCTGCTCTTCGGGGCGACGGGCGCCCGAGGGTGGCATCATTCCGGCCCGGAGCTTCTTGATCATCCGCTCAGCGATGTCAGCGTGCTCAGCCGCGGCTGCGACGGAGAACTCCTCAAGAACCAGTCCGCCCCGCTGACGTTGCTCACTGTGGCAACGCGTGCAGTACTGATTGATCACTTCGTCGCCGTCGACGGCCGGAAGGTCGACTACGGCGGCCGCATGAGCAAAATCCATGGTCGTGGGAGCCTCGACGCCTGCTTCTCCGGCCAGGCCGAGAAGAAGGAGCCCGGCGGCGAGCATCGCGGAGGTGGATGCGTTCATTCAAACCTCTGATCGTACTGCGGAGGGAACAGCAGGGGATTTCTCTTAAGACACGCGATCGGGGCAAAATGATGAGCGTCGCCCAGACCTCTGGTCCATCCCTTAAGAATAGGGACCACTGAAAAGCGGTGCCAGTACATGCTGAGGGGTGGCGAAAGCAAAGCATGACGGCATTTTGCGGCCCATGACAACCATCAATATGCCGCACCCCGATCCGTGGATGGACCGCTTCTTCGAGACGTACTTCAGGAGTCGTCCCGTCAACGCCACCTTCGTCGGTGAACGAACCTTCGACGGACTACTTCCGGATGTCTCCTCGGAGGGGGTGTCCCGCACCGTATCCGAGATGGAGGCGTTACTGGCCGAGGGGCGTGTGCCCGTTCAGGAAGCGCCCCATCGGGATCTCGGCCAGCTCGACCGGCGGATCGCCGCAGGCTTCCTCCGCATTCAGCTCTGGGAGCATGAATCCCGCTGGCAACTCGGAAACCCGAGCGCGTATTCTGGGGAGGCTGTGTTCGGTCTCATGTCTCTGTTGTTGCCGGGATCCACGCCGGGTGAGGGCGCTGCCGAAGCCTTGATCGGGCGCATGGAGGGGCTCGACCGCTTCTTCACCGATGCTCGGACTCACCTCGGTGATGCGCCCGTTCCGTGGACAGAGCGGGCTCTTCGAGAGTGTCGGGGCGGATTGTCCTTTCTTCGAGAGGGGCTGCCGCGAGCGGAGGTCCCCGGCGCCAACAGCGAAGCGTTCCAGGCCGCCGTGACGAGAGCCATTACGGCATTCGAACAGTACTCGAGCTTTCTCGAGTCGGAATTGCTCAACCGACCGTCTGAGCGGCTCGCGTGTGGGGCCGACGCCCTCGATCTGCATATCCGGGAAGGACACTTCCTCGATCGAGGCGCGGACGAGATCGCGGCCTACGCGAGGGAGGAGATCGCCAGCGCCAAAAGCTGGCTCGCGGAGAACGCGTCGGAGTACGGCGGTGCTACACCGGCGGAAGTGCTCGCGCAACTCGCCGACGCCCGTCCGTCTGCAGCCGGTTACGTCGCACGGTACGACGACACATGGCGGGAGATGAAGGCTCTGTCGGACGAACGGGATCTGGTCACCTGGCCTGACTTCCCGATTCGCTACGCCCCCCGCCCGGAGTGGTCGTGGGAGGCCGCGCCCGATCTCTACTTCCTCTTTTACCGCTCGCCGGCAGCCATCGACCGGCCACCGGTCCACGACTACATGATCGCGCCCCTGGTGGAAGGACTGTCACCAGCGGAGGAAGACGCCTTCCTCAGGTCGAACAACGATTCGGTCATCAAGCTCAACCATGTGGTCCACCACGGAGGTATCGGGCACCACGTACAGAACTGGAATGCCTTTCGTTCACCTCTGCGGATTGGACGAATGGCTGCGGTCGACTGCGCTTCGCGCATCGCGATGTTTTGCGGCGGAACGATGGCGGAAGGGTGGGCGTGTTACGCGACCGATCTCATGGCGGAGGCCGGCGGACTGACTCCGCTCGAGGTGTTTGCGGAGCATGCCGGCCGGGTCCGAATGGCTGCGCGCGCGGTCGTCGACGTGGAGCTTCATCACGGCCGAATGACTCTCGATGACGCAGCTCGCTACTACGTCGAGACCGCGGGAATGACGGAGGCGTCTGGACGTGCGGAGGCTGTGAAGAACAGCATGTTCCCCGGCGCCGCACTCATGTACCTGGTCGGTACCGACATGATTCATGAGCTTCGGGCGGACCTCATGCGCATCCTCGGCGATCGCTTCGTGCTTCGTGAGTTTCACGACGATTTCCTGTCCTACGGATCGATCCCCGTGAAGCTCGTGGCCGATGAGATGCGATCGAGGGCGACCCTCGGTCTTCCGCTGAACGCTCACGCACAGCTCGGACAATCCTGATGAATGAACTCAGTGCCAGAACCCTCGACTTCGGCAGCGAGGTGATCCGGGCGATTCTCGGGGTCGACTTGCTATACCGTGCGGAGAGCGGCGACGAGACGGGGCTCGCCGTTCTCAACATGGATACGGAAGGACAATTCCTGGCTGAGCCGTTCGACTCCTACGCCGCCGCTGCAGATCGCTGGCGCGGCCTCGGCGAAGGGGCGAAGGCGCTCGACGAAGCCGACCGACGCACCTACTACACGCAGCTGGCCGACGCGACCGGAGCCTTTATTCGGTGGCGGAGCGAAGGCCTCGATTTCGAGACCCAGCTGGGCTCCTTCCTTCAGATGCCATCGGAGCCCGTTCCGGACTCGACGCTGGACTCCCTCCGGTCGGATCTGCGGGGACTCCTGGGAGCGATGGGGTACAACGGGGATCTGTCTGCTCAGGCCGCGGCGTGGGAGGATCGGAACCGCGTGCCGCCCGACGAGGTCGAGGGGGTCAGTCGCGAATTGATGCACGAAGCTTGGCGACTCACGAACGAGCGCGTGGTGGAGATTCCGGCCGATGAGTCCGACGGAATGACCGTGGAGGCAGTCACGGGCGTGCCGTTCAACGCACGCTGCAACTACTCGATCCGAAAGGTCGAACTGAATGTCGAGCCCACGCTCACGAGGCCTGGTCTGCGCCATCTCGCCGTGCACGAGGGATATCCCGGACACTACGTGCAGTTCAAGCTCAGAGAGACGTGGTTCCGCGACGGCATTGCGCCCGCGGATAACTTGCTGTCCGTGGTGAATACCGCGAGCTCATCGGTATTCGAGGGGATCGCGGACACGGGGTTGGCGATGATCGGGTGGGATGACTCCGACGACGATCGTGTGCAGAGCCTGATGAATCGCTACCGGTCGGCGATCGGTACCGGGGCGGCGTGGCGACTTCATGCGCTCGGGTGGTCCCGCGAAGAGGCCACCGACTGGCTCCGCCAGCAGGCGCTCACCGGGGGCGAGGGTTGGGTGCTGAATCGGATGGGCTTCATCGAAGCTCCGAGCCGTGCGGTGCTGATCTGGTCGTACTGGTGGGGCGAGCCGACAGTCTCTGCAGCGTGGCACGCTGCGGTCGCGAGTGGGCGAAGGGAGGAGTTCGTCCGGTACCTGTATGGCCGCATGCATTCGAACCGGACCGTGGAGATGTTCGATGATTGATCCCCGTATTACATGGGTCGTCCTGCTCGGCGTGGCGCTGGGTGCTTGTGGCGGCGGAGAAGCACGGGACCCTCTGGCCTCGACGGACGGGCGCAAGATTCTTCGCGTCGCGTACGACCGAGAAGTGGACGTTCTCAACGCCTTCACCAGCCAGATGCTGGTGGATATCCACTTCAGCATGGTCGAGGGTCTCGTTACGACCGACGAGAACAACACGTACATCCCGGTGCTCGCGACCGACATACCGTCGGTGGAGAACGGCCTGATCGTGGAGAACGCCGACGGTACGATCTCCATGACGTGGCCGCTCCAGGAAGAGGTGAGGTGGCACGATGGTGAGCCCTTCACCAGCGAGGACGTCTGCTTCACCTGGCGATTCGTGACCAGCGAGAATTCACAGACGTACAACCGTGACTGGTATCTCGGCATCATCGACTGTGCGATGCCCGACGAGCACACCGTGGTGTTCACGTGGAGTGAGCGGCGCGGCTACTACGCCGGACTCTTCGAGGCGATCCTGCCCGAGCATGTGCTCGGCGACATGACCACCGAAGAGATCGTGAACTACACGCCGTACAACCGCGGTGACGAGCTCGTGGGTACCGGCCCATTCCGCTTCGCGGAGTGGCGCTCCGGGGAATACATCCGTGTGGTCCGTAACGAGGACTACTGGAGGGGCACGGAAGCGCCCTCGATCGACGAGATCGTGTGGTCGTTCATCCCCGATTCGAACACCCGCCTCAACGCCATGAAGGCGGGACAGTACCACTACGCCCGCCTCGAGCCGGCGCAGGTGTCCGAGGTCGAGGCGCTTCCCGGGTATCGGACCAACCTCATCAGTTCGAACACGTTCATGCACCTGGACCTGAGTCTGAACACCGAGCGGGCCGAGGTACTCTTCTCCGACCGCGACGTGCGCCGCGCACTCTTCCACGCGATCGACCGTGATGCGATCGCGGACCAGCTGATGGAAGGAACGGTCCAGGTCGCAAACACGCCGATCAACCCGACGAGTCCGTACCACAACGCCTCGGTCGTGGCGAGTACGTACGATCCTGCTGCTGCTGCGCGCCTCCTGGATGAAGCCGGATGGGTGCCCGGCTCGGACGGGGTCCGCGAGAAGAACGGTCAGCGCTTCTCGTTCACCATGTTGAACCGCGCCGGGACGGCGGAGCGGATCGCGATCGCTCAGGTCATACAGGCTCAACTCAAGGCGGTCGGCGTCGAGGTCGACTTCCAGACGCTCGAAAGCGCGGCGTGGACGCAGACGTGGCGGAGCTTCGACTGGGAGGCCGTGGTGAGTGCCTGGTTCCTGCCTTCAGATCCTAGCTTCACCGGTTTGTATCGATGCGGGGGGCCCAACAACATGACTCGCTTCTGTACGCCCGAGCTCGATCAGGTGATGCAGGCGTCCGACCGCTTCCTGTCGTTCGAGGAGCGAAAGCCACTGCTCGATGAAGCGCAGCGCATGCTGGCTGACGATGCGCGTATGCTACCGATCCACTACAACGTCATTCCGGAGATGGTGAGCGACCGGGTAGTTGGCTATCGAGGGAGTGGGACGAACTTCGGGAGCTTCTGGAATCTGTGGGAGTGGGATCTGGCGGGCTGAGGCTCGTAGCCTCGTCAGCAAGACGGCTGGCGAGGCGGTGCACTCGGCGGTCGCTCGCCGCCGACAGGACCGCCCACACCGTCCGCCCGGCTCCAGCGCCGAGCAGCGCCGCGCCGGTGGCGAGCGCGGCTGCCCCGAGGGGCCCGGCCGCGGGTGCTGCAGCGATCGAAGCTCCTGCCAGCATGAGACCCCAGGCTGCGGGTAGCAGGTGGAAGATGCGGCGTAGCCGT
>JBDGVS010000048.1:0-10464 GCA_039585535.1 Gemmatimonadota bacterium
GGGTGCACTCGAACACGCCCGGCGAGACAAGGCCAGCTTCATCTACGTGGCGACGCTCTTCGCCACACTCTCCGTGGCGCTGGTCTACTACCTGAACTTCAAGTACGGCTACTCGCTCCAGGCTCCGGTCCCCGACCGCGGACTTCACGAGGTTCGTGAGCGGGACTACTTCTTCGTCGTGAGCTTCTCGGTCTGGGGGCTCTGGGCCGGCATGGGCATCGCCACGCTCTGGAAGGAAGTGGCGCAGGAAACGGGCTCGACGCTCAAGAAAGCCAGCCCGTTTCTGATGTTCGCGCTGGTGCCGCTCCTCCTGAACTGGAGCTGGGCCGCCCGCAACGACGACTACTCCGCACGCGACTGGGCGTACAACCTGCTCATGAGCGTCGAGCCGTACTCGGTGCTCTTCACGAACGGAGACAACGACACCTTCCCGCTCTGGTACCTGCAGGAGGTCGAGGGTATCCGCCGGGATGTGACGGTCATCGTCACGTCGTATCTCAACACGGACTGGTACACCAAACAGCTGAAAGGGCTGACCACGCCGTGTGAGCCGGGCGTGGACCCGGCATCCGACTGGACCATCATCCAGTGCCAGCGTCCGTATACGTTCGAGAACACGGATGCTGCGTATGTGACTGATGCGAGTCAGGCCGGGGAGAGGACGCCGATCGTAGTCGATCGCATCATGGTCCCGACGAAATCGATCCTCCCGCTCACCGATGCACAGATCGAAGAAGCGGCCTCAGCGTACTCACGGCTCGACGATGCGATCACCCTCCAGATCGGCAACGTCCAGGCGACACTTCCCGGCGGGCAGTTCCTGGCTCCGTGGCAGCGCTTTGCGCTTACAATGCTCGTCGAGTCGATCGACGATCGCCCGATCTACTTCGCGTCGAGCGGCAACGCCGCGATCTCACTCGGAGTCCAGCCGTACCTCGTGCGGCAGGGACTGGCATTCCGATTGAACAACGGGCCCCTGGAAGACAACGACTCCGGCTACGAAGCGCTCGCGCAGTCACCGTATACTCCGGTCACGGGGCTGTGGCTCGATCCAGCCCGCACCCAGCTTCTGGCGGACGGCGTATTCGTGCACCGAGGTGGTCTACCGAACGAGTGGGACCATTGGCCGGACATCGCCACGCTCGGCATCCCGAACTACTACTCGTGGGTGTACCTGGCCCTCATGCAGTCCGCCACCCAGAACGGGGACACCGAAGCGATCTCGTTGTACCGGACCGAAGCGGAGGTGTGGTCGGCTCTCGGTAACTGATCCACCGAATGCCGCTTCTACGCGGCGTGATCAGAGTTCGACCAGGATGCCCAGTCCATCCCGCTCTGCTCGCTCGAGAACACGGGCCGCAACCGAGAGATCCTGGACTGCGTTGCCGACCGACTTGAAGAAGGTGACCTCATCGGGCGCGGTGCGTCCCAGGGCGCGGCCCAGAACGACCTCACCGATCTCGGCGACCATGACCGAAGCATCCACCGCTCCGTCGCGGATCGGCCCCACAATGTCACCCGCCTCCTCGAGGATCGCCTCCCGCTGATCTACGATCACGCGCGCGCGCTGGATCAGCGTGGTGTCGACTTCGCGCATCTCTGTCGTGAACGATCCCACCCCCGTCACGTGTGTGCCTGGGTCGATCCGCGCACCATCGAATACCGGGGTAGCACTGCTGGTCGCAGCAATCACGATGTCTGCACCGGAGATGGCCTCGTTCGGGTCATCGACGCGACGGGCGGTCACCCCGACGAGTTCAGACACCAGTGTGTCCGCACTCGCCCCGGACGGAGCCACCACCCGCACCTCGGTCACGTCGCGTACGCAGCGCACTGCCTGAAGTTGAGTGCGCGCCTGCACGCCAGCGCCGAAGAGAGCAACGACGTGCGCGTCTTCGCGAGCCATGAGGTCGGCGGCGAGCCCTCCGATTGCTCCCGTTCGGAGGGCCGTGAGCCACGTACCGTCCATCAGAGCCTGAAGCTGCCCGGACACCGGATCGATCGCGAGAACGACCGCATGAATCACAGGAAGCCCTACTCGAGCATTGCCCGGGTTCACGGACACGACCTTTGCGGCCGCTACCTCCGCCGGTCCTTCGGGGCCGCCGCCCGTCATGTGCGCCGGCATGAAGAGGGTGACTCCGTGCTCTGTTTCCAGCGGTAGTCGCATGGGCGCGTTCGCCCGTCCATCCGCGAGGGCAGCGAAGGCCTCCCGCATCGCGTCGATCGCGGCGGGCATGTCGATGGCGGCGCGTACATCGGCCGCGGAGAGTATCCGGATTTGCATGGTCTGGATGCGGAGTGCAGAGTGGGGCACTCGACATGATATCCCCCTTACCCGGATCGAACACGTGACGCCGACACAGGGTGACGTCGTGATCGTCGGAGCGGGCGCCTTCGGGGCCACTGCTGCCCTCGAGCTGAGGGCCCGTGGATACGCGGTCACCGTCGTGGATCGGGGTCCCCTGCCCCACGTGGACGCCTCGTCGACAGACATCAGCAAGATGGTCCGAATGGACTACGGCGCCGACGTCTTCTACCACGAACTCGCCGAAGCCGCCCTCGCGGGCTGGGACAGGTGGAACCGGGAATGGCCCCGCCCGCTTTTGCACGACGAGGGCTTCCTCGTGCTCGGCCCCGCACCGATGACGCCAGGGACGTTTGAGTACGACAGCTTCCACACCCTGAAGGATCGCGGATATGATCCGCCCAGAATCGACGCAGCCACACTCCGCGAGCAGTACCCCGCCTGGAATGCCGCACGGTACCCGGACGGATACTTGAGCAGCCGGGGAGGATGGGCCGAGAGCGGCGCCGTAGTCGGACGCCTTCTCGAGTGCTGCCAGGAGGCCGGCACAGAGTTTCGAAGCGGAACGTTCGCGGCCCTCACACACCGTGGTTCTCGCGTGTCTGGCATCCGACTCACCGACGGAAGCGAGCTCCCCGCCGACCATGTGGTCGTGGCCGCCGGGGCGTGGACACCGGTGCTTCTTCCGTGGCTCTCCGACGCTCTACAGGCGGTCGGCCAGCCGGTAGTGCACCTCGGCGTAGAGAATCCCGACGACTTCCGCGGCCCGCACTTCCCGCCCTTCGCCGCCGACATCTCGGGCGCGGGCTGGTACGGCTTCCCCGCGCTCGACGACGGCCGACTGAAGCTCGGTCACCATGCGGACGGGCACGTCGTTCATCCCGACCAGAAGGGGACGGTCGGGAAAGACCATCTCGACCGGACTCGAACGTTTCTCTCTGAATCTCTCCCGTCGCTGGCCGACGCTCCGGTCGTTGGGAGTCGTGTCTGCCTCTACTGCGACTCGTTCGACGGGGACCTGCTGATCGCACAGGATCCTGAGCGCGAGGGCCTGATCGTGGCGTCGGGCGGGAGCGGGCACGGCTTCAAGTTCGCGCCCGTGATTGGCGCGCTCGTGGCGGATGCGCTCGAAGGACGCGAGAATCGTTGGGACCACCGCTTCCGCTGGCGAACGGGAGGCGACCGTCGGATCGAGGCCGCGAGAATGAGCGGCAATCCCGGCGAGCAGCGCTCAACCAGAGGAGACCAAAGCCGATGAAAGCTATTTCGACCCCCGACGCTCCGATCCCCGCGGGCCACTACAGCCAGGCCGTCGTCTACGGCGGCGTCGTCTACGTCGCCGGAATGCTCGGGATCGATCCGCAGAATCCCGACGCCGACCCGGGCGACGCTGCCCAGCAAACTCGGCAGGCTCTCGCGAACGTGTCCGCGGTGCTCGAAGCGGCTGGCTCCGATCTCACACGGGTCGTGCGGATGATGGTGTACGTCTCCGGCCACGATCTGTGGGGGGACGTGAATACCGCCTATGCAGAAGCGATGGGCGATCACCGGCCCGCGCGGGCCATCGTTCCGGTACAGAGCTTCCGGGAGCCCTTCGTGGTGGAGATCGTCGCGACTGCCGCGCTGGGAGGCTAACGCCTCAGAGCGCCAGCCGCGGGACGGTCATGTTGTCGAGAAAAAGCCGATCCCGCGGTGAGAGCGCCTTGATCCCGTCTTCGTCCACTCGGTCGAGGAGTCGAGCGACTTCTTCCTGATTGAGCGGGTGAAGCCCTTGTACCTTGATTCCACCCCACCGCTCTCGATCCACCTGGTTCACAACACCAGCAGAGGAATAATGCGAGTTGGGTGCTTCGACCCGACGATTCGCCTCGACCTTCGCTCGGCGCCACCGCCGGTACCAGAACCGAAACGCGATCGCCCCCGTCACCAAGACGGCCAAGGCAGGAAGAAGGAATTTGATCATGATAGAACCCGGTTTTCGCCCAACAGGAGGAACCCCCTGGCTCCCCCTCACACATATCTGATACGACGGAATGTGGGGCCGAAAGGTTGCAGATTCAAAGAGCACACCGCCAGAAACGCTCGCCACTGAGTACGAGCCCCATCTACCGATGGGCGACAACGCGGCTACGACCGGTCGACGCCCGCAGGCTTCCGACGGGCTGGAGCCGCTAGAACGACTCTACCCGGCCCCGCCGGGACGGGTCGCAGAACCGGCCCCGCCACCGTTCCTTCATCCTTGACCTCGAGCACGTAGTCAAAAAGCTCAGGCCGGCCCTCCACCACATCACCCCGGCTGAACAGGATGACTCGCGGAACGTCTCTCAACAGGCTCTTGGTGAGCCGCAGCGCACGCACGCGTGCCTCTTCGTCGAGCCGGTCGAAGGGTTCCTCGAGCATCATCGAGGCGACGATTCGCCCCCGTGCCGCCACGAGTGACGCGGTCGCCAGCCTCACGGCTACCCGGCCCACCGCGAGGTCTTCTTCGGAAAGCGGAGCGAGAGGGCCGGCGCTCCCCTGAAGGTGAACGACACCATCCGCCTGGGTGATCGCGAGAATCCGCCCGCCGGATATCCGGGATACGAAACGTGATGCACGGTCGAGCAGAAGATCCGTGGCCCGTGACACGCGCGCGGAGCGGACGCGGAAGAGTGCCTCGACGACCGCGCCCTCCGGACCCTCGACCGGTACAGCCGGCGGCCCGAGGCCACCCTCCAGCTGACGCAATCGACTCCGAAGTGCCTCGACACGCTCCGAACCAGCCTCGAGTCCCGCGTGGAGGGTGAACGACCGCAATTCCAGCTCCTGGAGATGCACGGGCTTCGGCTCGAGCTGCTCCCATCGACTCTTCCACCAGCTTCCGTCCTGCACCACCGACTCCCATTCGTCTCGAAGCTCGGACAAGACCTCGTCGTAGTGAGTCTGAAGCACGCGACCACACATGGGGCAGGGCGCCTCGGGGCCAGCCGCTTCCATTCGCCGAATCCTGTTCCGCAGCTCCCGCGCCCGATCGCGGTACGCGTGAAGTGTCGTCTCGGCGTCCTGGCGCTCACGGTGCCAATCCATCGTCGCGACCTCGAGATCACCATCCGTTTCGGTGACGTCCGCCCGACTGGTTATCAAGTCCTGTGCTGCGATCCGCAGCTCCTCCGCCACCGACTCCGGGTCGATCCGAACAGAGCCTCGGAGAGGGGAATCCTCCGATGGCGCGACCGGCACAGGACCGAGAGGCGGGGGATGGGCTCCAAGCATGTCGAGGGCCCCGTCTACAAGCCCGAGGCCGCGGCTCTCGGCAACGGCCTCGATCGCACGCCGCAGGGCAGAATCCAACGTCTCCGTCTCGACCCCCGCCCACCATCGCCGAACGGCGCCATCGGGCCCGGTACTGCCGGCTGAAAGGTACAGCTCGGCCACCGCGCGGCGGGCCCGTCCTCCACCACCGAGCACGGCGGTCAGCCCTGGAGGGATCGAGGTGCTCACCCGTCCGAGCCCGGGAAGCATTCCATCCAGCGCGTCGATATCCCCGTGTGGACCCGCGGACGGAGCGCCGTCCTCCGGAATCACCCGCTCGACGATCTGAGTCGTCTCAGCTCCGGTCACGCCATCATGGTCGAGCTCCGCGAGAACCGCCCTCCGCATCACCGTCGGCAGGTCATCCGCGAGCCACGCACTCACCGGCACATCAACATCCTTGCCGGCTTCGACGGCCAAATGAAGAGCCTCACCGCGGAGAGAGAGAAGCGGCTCACCCTGGAGCGCCAGGACGTCGATCGGAGAAGCGCCCTGAAGACGCAGCCGCACGATCTTATCGGCGATACCCCCGGGAATTTCGGCCATCACGGCCCGAACACGACGCCGTACTCGGTCGGGATCGGGCGGCACGACTTTGACTGGGGCGAGCGCGACCACGGGCCGGCCAGGGATCGTATGGAACTCCGTCTCACCGCTCTCGAGATCCACCGTCAAGAAGCCCTTCTGATCCGCCGCCTCGTCCCACGGGTCAAGCGCGACGCGCTCCAGCGAACCCGGGTACCAGGCCCGGTCGACGAGCTTCGTCCTCCGGTGCTCCCCCCCGAGTGCGATGTAGTCCCACTCCTGAGGATCCAGGTGCAACCCCCCCGCCGAACTCTGCACGGCCTCGGCGTGGAGCACGAGCACGTTCCAGCGCATGCGAGGATCTGGATCCGGAGGAGCCGGCGGCTGACGGCGCACAGCCCGATACGGTACGAGGCATGCATGCAGGCCCAGGCGTTCGATGAGGATCGAACGCGTCAATCCGGTCGCAGCTTCGACGTTTGGAAAGCTGTCGAGCACAGCCAACGCTCCAGGATCGCCACTGCGACGCGGCGTGTCGCGAGGCCCCGCAGCCATGAGCACCGGGACCTCGGGCAACCGTCCACCCAGAGTCTCGAGACCCCTGGCCAATGCCACGACGGCACTGGCCGGCGGATCGGGGCGATCGAAGACGTCGCCCGAAACGACGATGACGTCAGGAGAGAGTCGCACCACCTCCTGCACGGCCCGATCGAACGCAGCCGCGACATCCCGCTCCCGCATATTCGCATCCCGCTCGATCCGGCCATAGGCGCGAAAGCCCAGGTGCAGATCTGAGAGGTGAGCGACGATCACGCGGGTCGCTCCGCTCGCTCACCGGGACCCCACAGCATGGCTCCTTCTGGAGCCACGAGAGCGTCCAGACGATCGACGCTCGCGCGCGACAGACCGCCGCTTCCGCCCAGAGGACGGAGCGCATCCGTATCGACCAACACGAGGTCGTAAGCGGGTCCAGCCTCTGCGACGAGATCGTCGAGATTTCCGACGCGCACACTCATCCGATCGTCCGACGCGATCGACAGACGGGTGTCGAAGTACTCTCTCCCCAACTCGACGACCGCCGGGGTGCGCTCCAGCACGTCGACCGAGGCAAGCGGATGCTCACGCAGAATGGCGTGGGGAGCGGACGAGGCGCCGCCTCCAACCATCAGCACCCGCACAGGTCGGTCGAAGTCCGGCATGGCCTCGCGCCACACCGTGACATCCCAGGGACGCAAAGGAGTGCCCTCGAGGAGATGAGTCCGCCGCACGTGTCCATGATCCACGAGGGTACGGACTGCCACCTCGTCGGCCGTGACTCTTCGGTCCTCGACCCGAACCTCACCGGTGGTCGTGGGGCGTCGCGCTCGCACGTCCAGCTCCGTGCGATAGCCGAGAACGGTGCCGTAGACCATCCCACCCGCCGAAAGCATCACGAGACACGCCACGAGGAGAGACCCCGGCATCGGTGCCCGGGGGAGAAGAAAGCCCGCCAGAATGAAGCCCAGCGCCGCACCGACGGCTGCCGCTGCTCCCGGACTCGAGAGCCGCGTCCCGGGGTCGCTCGCCGACACCGTCCCGATCCCCCCGAGAAGGGCCCCCGTACCGTAGAGCGGGATGCCCGCGAGCACGGCGAGGCCGAGCCCCTGGCCGACCGCCCCCTCACCGAGCGCCGGGATCACACTCCAGGCGGTCCCGAAGATGGCGGCAACCAGGAACGAGACCAGACAGAAGAGCCAGCGACGCCGCAGCCGATCCACGAGGTCTGGACCCACGGGTGGAGAAATCCACAGGCCGCCCGCAAAGGAGAGCCCCTGGATCGCCAGGATCGTCGTCAGAGAGCGCATGAAGCCGGTCCCGCCATACAGCAGGACACCGAGTGCGACCTCTGCCGCAACAGCAGAACTCGCCCCCACCGTCGCGGGAGGTAACCACTCCAGGCGGGGCGCGCGAAGGGTCGAGGGCGACCCAATCAGACTCATGGATCCGTCGACGAGAGTCGGCCACGGTGGAAGAGGAGCGCGGGCAGATCGCTGACCGATGCGTCGACCACCCGTCCGAGCACGATCGAATGGTCTCCCCCTTCCAGGACTTCGTGAACCGCGCAGTCCAACCACGCGGCGGCTCCGTCCAGAATCGGCGCACCGGAAGAGGACGCCGTCCATGCGACGTCGTCGAAGCGACCTTCGGACGGCTCTCTGGCACATCGCCACGCGATATCACCCTGTGCACCCGAAAGTACGTTCACGGAGAAACCGGAACCCGAAACGAGTCGGTCGTGCGAGGCCGAGGCGCGCCCGATGCACACGAGCACGAGCGGAGGATCCAGAGACACGGAGGTGAACGAGTTCACAGTCAATCCGAACGGTTCTCCCGCCTCGTCACAGCCCGCCACGATCGTGACCCCTGTGGGGTAGGAACCCATGACTTCGCGCAGGGCGGATTCGCCGCTTTCAGAACCGTCCATCTCAGCTTGCTCAGCGTGGGTGCAGCGCTAGCTTGTGCGTTCGGAAATCTACAGGGGGAGCGCGGTGACTTACCGACGTCCAAGAGCTTGATGCGAAAGCACTTACTAGCAATCGCGCTCATCATAACCGGGGCCCCCGGCTGCGACAACGTAGGTTGGGGTGGCATCGACCTCGAGGTGGGTCCCCCCCCGGCGGCGGCGACCTCGGTTGTAGTCGAGGCCGAACCAGAGCCCACCTCGACCGCAACGCGAGCATCCGGACCGGTACTGCTCGCCGGCACCCGCAACGGTGAACGGGGCGACTTCATCGTGGTCGGTGAGATCCAGGCGGACGCTCTGCGCTCCTTCCCAGACCCAGCTTTTCCTGAAGATCGGAACCGGCTGGGTGCGATGTCCGCCCCAGGAGCTGAGTGGGTGGTATTCTCCGAGGGTGTTCGCATCGGGCGCATGATCGTGGAGCGTGCTGGGCCCGCTCAGGGCTTTTGCGGCAACCGCACGGCTATCTCCGGACTGCTGGAGCTCGTGCCGAGCGCTACAACCGCAGAGCGGCTCCTAGCTCTGCCTCTGGATCAGGCCTCGGGTCGGCCGAGAGAGGCCTACAGCGAAGTCGCGCACACGTATGACCAGCGGGTCGCCACGCTGACGATCGCCGGTGACGCGATCCCCCAGTATCAAGCTCGGTGGCCCACACTCGGTGTGCTCGATGCTCGCGATCACATCCAGGCGTTCCAACTGCGTAGCACGCCCGGCCCGTCGGTCGCAGCAACGTTCGTCATAGACGACCAGCTCGCCGTGGGAGCGCCGGGACCCGGTGCGTACTCTCTCTTCGTCATGGGTCAGGAACGGAGCGGAACGTACCGCGAGGCCTACACGTGGTATCGAAACGCCGAGGCTGAGGGAAAGGGGGCTCCCCGCTACTTCGATCACCTCGACTGGAACAACGACGGCACGGACGAAGTCCTGCTCGACGTCTTCGGAGCAAACGAGAGATGGTTCGCTGGACTCAGTCTGAGGGGTGGCACCTGGGTACGAACCTTCCAGGACGACTGCGGGGCGCCGGCCGGAGGGTGATCCGACGACTGAGCGGGGTCCGCCCCGTTCAGCGCTTCGCTGCCTCGACCGCCTCTTCGCGCAGGCGCACGTAGCTCTCGTATCGACTCTCGGGTATCTGCCCGGCCGCGAGTGCTTCGCGGACAGCACAGTCCGGCTCGTGGAGGTGTGTACAGCCCCGGAAGCGACAGCCGTCCAAGAGCGCCTCGAACTCGGGGAAGCACGCAGCGACGTTCTCCGGCGGGAGAGCCCAAAGACCGACGTCCCCGAACCCCGGAGTATCGGCCACAAGTCCGCCGCACGAGAGCGGGATAAGTCGGGAGCCGACGGTGGTGTGACGACCGGTCCCGGTCTTTCGCGACAGGGCTCCCGTCCTGAGCTCGAGTTCGGGCGCGATCACATTCAACAGCGTCGATTTCCCGACTCCCGACGGCCCGATAAAAGCCGAGGTCCCCGAGCACACCCGGGTCGAGAGGACGTCGATCCCGATCCCGCTCTCCGCGCTGGCGAGGATCACCTCGTACCCGACAGAGCGATAGAGCTCGGCGTAGGACTCAGCCATCTCAAGGGTGCCCTCAAGATCCACCTTGTTGAGCACGAGAGTCGGCTGCATATCGCTCGACTCCACCAGCACCAGAAGTCGGTCGACGAGCTGGGTGGAGGCGCGGGGTTCCTGCAACGAGACGATCACGAAGATCCGGTCGAGATTCGCGACCAGAATTTTCGCGGAACGGCCCCGGCCCCGCCGCACCAACTCCGTCCGTCGAGCCTCCACCTCTTCAATGGCCCAGTCGCCGTCCGCTCGACTGACCCCGACGCGATCCCC
>JBDGVS010000049.1:0-14185 GCA_039585535.1 Gemmatimonadota bacterium
CCGGTCGCGCTCGTGCTGGCCAGGTCGTTCGAATGAGCTCGGTGTCATGCTGACCGTCGCCCAGCTGCTCGCGCCACTGGCCAGGCACCGTACCGACGAGGTCGTCGTTACGACGATGAGCGTAGTGAGGCCGTGGGGCCGGTTGTCGGATTCCGATCTGGACTTCGCTTCTGCAGACAGCGCCATGGGGCACGCGGCCGATCTCGCACTCGGGGTAGCACTGGCCTGTCCAGAGCGGAGAGTCGTCTGCCTCAACGGGGACGGAAGCATGCTCATGTCACTCGGTACGCTGGCCACCGCGGTGGAGTCCGGAGCGAGTAACTACATCCTCGTCGTGTCGGACAACGGGGAATACGAGATCACCGGACATCAACCCGTAGCCGCTCATGGGCGCGTAGACTACTCGGCCCTGGCGGAGGCCATGGGCTTTCGGCAGGTCCATCGATTCGCCGACCCGCGATCCTGGGCCGAAGCGGTTCCGGGTCTGCTCCGCTCTCTCGGCCCGACCTTCGTGCATGCCGTTGTCGCGCCGGGAAGTCAGGGCCCGATTGGTCGTGGCCCGGGGGAACAGGCCAGGTACCTGAAGTACTCACTCGCCGACTGGTCTGCGAACATGCGGAGTGCGCTCCGCAGTCGACTTTAACGAAGTCCGCACCACTGCCATCCACCTATACGAAGCGGGCCATTTCAGCTCGCCGGAACCTGGGTGCGCAGGGGATGAACTGTACGATGAAGACGATATTGCGGGCGACGATGGCTCTCGCTGTTCTGCTGACCCTCGGTGGCCTCGACGTCGAGGCGCAGGATGGGCGGCGTGAACGCGGACCAAGAATGCGGCAGGACGCCGGGGTCGAGTCGATCATGTCCATGCGGGAGCGTCTCGAGCTGACGGACGATCAAATCGCGCAGCTCGATGTGATCAGGGCCGAGGGCGTTGCGGAGCGAAGCGCGCTCCAGGCCGACATGGGAGAGATGCGTTCGCGCCTGCGGGCCGGTGAGATCCGTCAGAGTGAGATGATGGCTTTCATGGAGGACCGCCGTGACGGGCGAGAAGGCGTGGCAGAAGCCCGCCGTGAGCGTGTAGACGGGATTCTTCAACCCGAACAGCGCGCATCACTCGAGCAGATCCGGGCAGAGTCGCGGGCGTTCCGTCAGGGGCAGCGTAGCGGCAGACGTCAGGCGGGAATGCGAGGCCGCGGAGCTGGTGACTTGCAACGGGCCTTCCAGCGCGGGCCGCGGGGAGGCAGTCGGGCGTTCCGAGGTGGTGAACGCACGCGACGGCCCGGCGGAGAAGGAGTTCCCGGCGGATCCTGAAGATCGAGTCCGTCGGCGAAACGCGCACCTCGTCGCGGGCTCACCCGCCCCGTCCGGCCCAAGGGTCGGGCGGGGCATTTTCATTTCCCGACGCCGGGGTCAGTTCTGGCGATTCTCCCGAAGCCACTTTCTCAGATCGCCGACGTCGTAGCGCCCGTTGCCGTTACCGATTTCGTCGAGGTACGCGGTCTCGCCGGGTGTGAGATCATCGCCTTCCGGGCTCACCAGGCGAGCGATCAGGTCTTCGACGACCCCGACCCACGCCCCCGTTCCCACGACGCTCAGCGAGACCTCGTTGGAGACGCTTCCGTTCGAGTCGCGGACAGCGAACGAAAAGGTCTGCGGCTCATCGTCGACGAGTGATCCGGAGACGAGGAGGAGGTCACCCTCAGGCTCGAAGTAGAATCCCGCAGGAAGTTCACCGACACCGGTGTACGGCCCGAGGCCGCCCGCGATCCTGACGCCTGCGCTAAACGTTCGGACCTGCATCACCTCTGCGGTGTCGGTCCGCTCGATGAGTCTGGGTGTCCGGCCGGTCGAGATGACCAGGCGTGCGCGGTCCCCTTCCACGGTCACCTCGTGAATCTGAACCGGTGTCCATGCACCGCTCGATGTTCGCAGCGCGGGTGATGTCGCCGCAGTCAGCTTCGATTCCCTTCCCTCGACACCCCAGGCGTCACCGGCTTCGCCACGGCTGCCTCCCTGCGGGGTCGTCCGAAGCATGCTCTGATTGTTGTCCTGTTCGATCATCGTGATCGGATACAGGTCGCCGGGGTCGTCCGGGTTCGGTTTCCGGCGAATGTCCACGAATGCGTGCTCGCGGTACATCAGGACCCCTGCCGCCGGGAGTTGATAGTCGAAGCCGATCTGATCACGAAATTCGATCCAGAGAAACTCCCGGCCTTCTTCGTCGAGTGGGAGGCGGAGCAACTCGCCGCTCGTCTGGACCGCGGGCAACTCGATCGTCTCGTTCCACACTTCGCCGGGATCGGTCGGTGTGATCCATCCGAGTCGGGTCTTCGAGAGGCCGATCATGTGGGCGGGCCCGTACGGGGTGCGGGTTTCGACCACGGGCCCGCATCCCCACGAGCCTCCAGCCATGAGGGCCCAGCAGCCCAGCACCCATCGACGACCTTGCGGTCCGAGCTCGGGATCGACCCAGTGGTACCAGTCCGGCAAGCCCAGCGCGTGGCCGAACTCGTGTGTGATGACTGCGGCGTCCTGAACGTTCTGCCCGGAGCAATCCGCGGCGCTTTGCGTGATGTAGTCGGCGACTTTGATCGTGTCCCCGCTGATCCCGACGTCGTCGGTGACGTAGGGCCCGATCCCCCGATTGCTCAGCGTCGACCGGTGTGGCCAGATGGCGGGTCCGCCACACGACATCGCGATCTCGAGGTACTCGAAGGTGATCACGTCCACGAAGCCGTCGTCGTCGCCACTGTTGGCGACACCGTCGGGTCCGTCGTTGTCATAGAGCGTGAAGTCGATCTCGGGGTCGAGCTGCTGCAATGCGTCCAGGAAGAATTCGCCGGTCCTCTCTCCAACGATGCTCCCTGAGCTTCCCATCACCGAGTCGAGGGTGAGCCCACTGCGGGCCCAACCGAATACATCGCCATCGACGGTCAGCGCACCGAGCGACATGTCCCGGTACGACTCGGTAATCGTGCCTCGCTCCGAGGTGCCGATACCGAAGAGCGCGTTCTGAACGTCGTCACGCGCGATGTGGGGCTCTTCCGGTGAGTCGGCGAAGAGAATGAGCACGACCGGGAGGCGCACGTCACCGGTCGCGGCGGTGTTCTCGGGCCCGACCCGGTTGAAGAGAGCGTGCTCGAAGTCGAAGAAGTCCGGCCTCGCCTGGAGGTAGGGTGTACTCGCAGGAGATAGCTCGTAGCCACCCGCAGCGGTTACGGACTGCGGGCGGACCTGTGCCGCAGTGGCCGTCGGGAGAGTGACGGCCGCGGTCGTGAACAACGCAATCAGGCCACGCTTGCCGACTCCGGAAACCACGCCCGAGAAGCTCATCGGCCGAACTCCAGCGAGTAGGCGCCCACGTCGGACCGCAACTGGTCGTCCGGTCCGGCGACCTCCTCGATGACCCATGCGGGGAGGCTCGTGGTGTCGGCCAGGGCGATCTCGAACATGAGGTCGCCACCCGTCGGATGAATCAGAACGACACGAGTCTGACTACTCCCGCCGCCGGCGTGCATCTCCGTAGGGGCAATCGGGCTCACGGACTGAACGCCGTCACCCAGGAGAAGAACGATTGCGGCCCCCTCGGTCCCGTTCGGGCCGACGACGGTCGCGCTCAGCGTTCCAGGTGCCGCCAGCGGGGCTTCGTCGGAACACCCCACGAGCAGTCCCGCCAGCAAGAGTAGAACGGACCGGCTCCGCATTCGTCGCTCCTCACTCGATTGGATCCAGAGTACCTACGACCCGACAGACGGAGCGCTTTCGCTATGATGCCACCGCCTGGTTCTCTCCTTACGAGATCGGACGTTCGGTCTTCCGGAATTGATGTCCGCGAAGAAGATGTGGCCTTTCCAGGGCATCACGCCCCAGGCAGCGGCCGAGTTGGGGATGTACCCGAGCGGATCGTAGGCTTTGTACACGGCGAGCTCGCGTCCCTGGGTGTACAGGTTGCCCATGAGGTCACCCGAGATGTCGACCATCCGGACGCCCCCTTCGTAGTACGCCTGATAGAGCACGTCGTCCTCGACCCACATGTTGTGTGTGCCGTATTCGCTGGCCTCGTAGCGGGCGAGCTGCACCGGGTTCATCGGATCTGTGAAGTCGACGATCTGCGTGTAGCCCGACGTCGCTCTCGGGTAGCCCCCCTTCCCCGTTGCCGGATCGTACTGCTGCCGGTGGTCGGGTCCGCTGCCCTGCCACGCGAGGCCATTCCGCTGGACGCGCTCGTCGCCGACGATGAGTAGGAAGCGCCCGGTCGACTCCTGGTAGTAGGGGAAGACTGCGTGTGTGGAGCCGGTCGTCAGTGGGAAGGAGGTCACGAAGACAGGATTCTCGATCGAGCCGCCCCACTCACCGTTTCCAACGTCGACCACCACGATTCCTGTCTCCCACTCGGCCGAGTACGCGAGGCCGTCGTGAACCCAGACGTCGTGAACCCGCGAATCCGGATGGTTGTATTCACTCACGTAGCGGGGATTGTCTACGTCCCGAACGTCGAGGATCACGTACTTGTCTCCGCCCGCGAGAACGAAGAGGTAATCGTTCGTCGCGTACATATTGTGGACGCCGCCTGTGACCCCGTTGTCCTCGAACGTCGATGCCACGCGCGGATGCGCTGGGTCGGCGAGGTCGAGGATCACGACACCGTTCCGACGATTCGAGGCGCCTTCCCGCGAGATCGCACCATACCGGCCGTCCGGCGATGCCTTCACATCGTTGGTGGTACGGGCGTCGACCTTGATCGAGTCCGTCTTGAAAATGTTTGCCGGGTCGGTCACGTCCCACACCATCGAGATGCCGTCGCCGTACTTGGAGCCAGTCAGTGCGTAGTCACGTCCGTCGACGCCCTCCCAGACCCAGAGGTCGGTCGTGAAGACCCTCGACTCCCGGCCCTGACCAACGATATCGAGCGTCCGAACGACGTCTCGCGACACGACACGAAACGAATGCTCAGCGCGAGCACCTCCTGTGGAGGCAACGGCGGTGAACACGCCCGGAACGTCCGCGACCATGCGGCCGTTCTCTATCTGGGCAGGTCCGGCCGGCGCCCGAATCGAGTCGTCCGGCTGATAGAGATAGCTCCACGAGATCGGAGCGTCTGTGATGGTCGAGCCATCCGCCGCTCGGACGACTGCGTCGAAGACCTGGACATCTCCGGTACGGACCTGATCCGCTCCGCCCGACAGCTCGATGCTCGCTACTGGCGACGCGGAGACGGTATGCCCTCGTTCCGCCCGTACCCCGTCCACTGTACCCGCTATCGATACGTTCCCTGGAGCAACGCCACGCACGTTTCCGAATGCGTCCACGGTGGCCACCGACGGATCCGAACTCTCCCAACGGACTTCGGGGTACGGGCGAGGAGAGCCGTCCGTGTGGAAGGCGTGCGCCCGATGCGGGACACGTGATCCGACGTAGAGCTCTCCTGCCTCCGCGGCGATTTCCACGCGATCGACGGCAGGCCATGCGACGATCACGGGGATGCGGAGCTGCACCGGTGCGCTTCCGTCGGCGGGCACCGTCGAGACGAAAACCTCGTATTCGCCTGCCTGGACCCCGGTGACCTGGCCGTCTGCGACTCGGATACCGCCGCGCGCTCCCGCGATGCGAAGCGGGGCCGAGATCGGGCTGCCGTCGGCTGCCAACGCCTGAATGGTGAGCGGCGTCGACTCCCCGGCTATGACCTCGACACGCTCCGGCTCTGCAACGAGACGCGAAACGGCCTGGGCCGCTACCGGGGTGGCGGACCACGTGACCCCGACCAGAGTGCAGAGGAGCAGCGTAAGCGAGCGTGCGGAAGCTTTCATCGATCCCTCGGAGGTGACAAGCGGACTCTCCGCTCCCGACCGACGCACGAAGTTCGTGGATCCGCCGGGGCGGTAAGAGTCTGTTTGTAACCGGGATCTACTCCTGTCGCAACGCGCTGGTAGGGGTCGGCATGGGCCGCGCGCGTCGAGGCGGAGGTCGAGCAAGACAGGTATCGTGAAGTCCAGACAGGAGTTACGCGATAATGCCGTGAATCCTGCGGCGAGGGCGAGTCCGCGGACTCCCCCGAGCCCTGCAAGCAGCACCGCCTCGGCCATGACGACACGAAATGACGCATGCCGTACTAGCTCCAAGTGCAAGTCGGACAGCGATTTCTCTCGCTTGAGCCGTGCTTCCGATCAGGAGAAGATTGGCGAGGTTGAGGGTGCCGATCACCAGGACCAGTATCACGATACCCATGGAGAGCGCGGTAGCGGAGGCCAACTCCGGATCAGCCTCGGGTGTTACGCGGAGATAGAGGACCGACAGGACTGAAATGTCGCGGTCGGTATTGAGTTCCGGGTAGGTAGTGGCGAGATGGCCTGCGAGAACCTCCATGGCCGCTCGCCCCTGCTCGAGCGACACCCCGTCCGCGAGCCGCGCACGTACAGAGAAAGGATGATCCTGGCGGCGACTGAGTGAGCCGGCGCGACGGCCGGTGCTCGCATTGCCGAGACGGACAGCCACATGTCGATCGCGGCAGGACCCTGCCCGCCATTGAAGTCGGGCGGCCCGACACCCACCACAGTGACTCATCCACGGTTCACACGAAGAACGCTTCCAAGCACGGAAGGGTCCGATGCGAGGCGGTCCGCCCACACGCCGTGGGTGAGGACCGCAACGGGGGGACCATTGGGGTCGTCGTGCTCCGTCTGGCACCAGCTGCCGCGACTCGGGTGCAGCCCGATGACATCCACGTAGGAGGCGGTGGCGTATTTCAACAAGCATCCGAGCAAGAACATCTTCCTCCGTAAGGAATGCTTGATCGTTATAGAACAGAAATACTGATTCGATACGGATGTGGAAGACGGGTGCGCGAAGAGTCGCAGCCATGACATGTCCGATGCCGAGTATGTATCAGCGTTGGATATATCCACAGTGGATACATACTCGGAGCAAGCCGTTACGACTCTTCGTGCATTCGATGGCTGTCCGAGGCCGACAGGTCGAGACCGTAAACCCTTCGAAGTTGTTCGATCTTCTCGCGCGTGGCCGGCCCGAAGGGGGCTTTGCCTTCGAAAGCGTGCAGAACGATTCCCTCGAGTAGATCCCCCAGAGAGAGGTCCAGGTATTCGGCAGTCCCCTTGAGGACCTTCACCAGACGCTTTTCCAGCCGCACCCCGGTCTGTACTCGCTCTACGCGGGTCATACGGTGGGCTCCAGGTGGGGCAGCACGAAGGTGGTCCGGGCGAGGTCGGAGCTGAGCACCTCCCGGGGGTAGTAGTCGAAGAACGCTCCATCTAGCCATCGAAGCATGTCGGGATTCGACTCCACGAAGCCCTCCCAGCTATCCGAGCCCGGCCGCGTGACCATCCGTTCGTGGATCAATACCATCAATCCACACGTCACCGTCTCGTGGTATTTCCTGGGAGCACCGTGGTGAGCGGCCAGCCGTTTCAGACCGGCTCGGTAGCGCTCTAATGCCGCGAAGAGGTCGTACCTCGTGAGATAAGCGAAGGCCAATCGCACGTGCTCCGTGTGATGAAAGGCTGTCGGGTCCAGCGTGAGGTCTTCGAAGTGCTGGATCAAGTCGTCGTCTGTCATTCTTCGCTGTGGTATGTGGGTACCATGGTACATCATCATCGTGGCGATTCCCTGACCCGTCAAACGATTGACCCTCCCTCGGGCCCCGTCTAACTTCCCTCCCTGAAACAGAGAATCATTCTTCATAAGCGGTCGCCTCGGCGCCCGCTTCCATTGTCTGAGGGTATAGGATGAGTGACGCACCCATTCTCCGGGTCGCAGGGCTGGAGGCGAAGGTCGCCGATGAGGAGCTCGGCATTCTCAACGGCCTCGACCTGACGATCGGCAAGGGCGAGATCCACGCAATCATGGGGCCGAACGGCTCCGGTAAGAGCACCCTTGCGAAGGTGATCGCAGGCCACCCTGGCTATGAAGCCACCAGTGGAACGGTCAGTCTCGCAGGTGAGGATCTTCTCGACCTCGAGCCGGACGAGCGCTCTCAGGCCGGTGTGTTCCTCGCCTTCCAGTACCCGGTCGAGATTCCGGGTGTGTCGATCGCGAACTTCCTCCGCACCGCGGTCCAGGCCCACCTGCCCGAGGGCGAGGAGCTCGACATCTTCGATTTCGCCGACATCCTGACCGAGCGGATGGCAATGCTCGACATGGATCCCGCCTTTGCCGAGCGGCACGTCAACGACGGTTTCTCCGGCGGCGAGAAGAAGCGCAACGAGATCCTCCAGATGGCCATGCTGAAGCCGAAGCTCGCCGTCATGGACGAGACCGACTCCGGCCTCGATATCGACGCGCTCAAGATCGTAGCGAACGGAGTCAACAAGCTGCTGGAAGAGGACCCGGACATGTCGGTCCTCCTCATTACGCATTACCAGCGCCTCCTCGACTACATCAAGCCCGATTTCGTTCACGTCATGGTGGACGGCCGCATCGTACAGTCCGGAGGTCCCGAGGTAGCGCTCGAACTCGAGGCGGACGGCTACAAGACGTATGAGGAAGCGAGTAGCGAAGCCGCTCGCTGATCCCGCAACAGAGACCCTCCCATGCCGCAGAACGACACCATCGACGCACTCGAAGTCGAGAAGTACGACTTCGTCACCGAGAGTGAGCCTGTCTTCCGGGCCCAGAAGGGGCTGAGCGAGGAGGTCGTTCGCCAGATCTCCGCGCACAAGGACGAGCCGCAGTGGATGCTCGACTTCCGCCTCAAGGCGCTCGAGGTCTACGAGTCCAAGCCGATGCCCACGTGGGGTGGCGACCTCGCCAGCCTTGAAGAGGTCCTCGACGAGATCTACTTCTACGTGCGTCCGCAGGACCAGATGGAGCGGTCGTGGGACGACGTTCCAGATGAGATCAAGGACACCTTCGAGAAGCTCGGAATCCCCGAGGCGGAGCGGAAGGTGCTCGCCGGCGTCGGTGCGCAGTACGAGTCGGAGATGGTGTACCACTCGCTGCGCGAAGAGTGGGAGAAGGCGGGAGTCATCTTCGATTCGATCGAAGATGGGCTCAAGAACCACCCCGAGCTCTTCCGCGAACACTTCGACACCATCATCCCCACCGGCGACAACAAGTTCTCCGCCATGAACGCCGCGGTGTGGTCGGGTGGTTCGTTCGTGTACATCCCCAAGGGTGTCTCGCTCGACACGCCACTGCAGGCCTACTTCCGTGTGAACCAGGAGCGGATGGGCCAGTTCGAGCGGACCCTCATCATTGTCGACGAGGGAGCGCAGGCGCACTACATCGAGGGTTGTACGGCCCCGGTCTACTCGACCGAGTCGTTCCACTCAGGCGTCATCGAGATCATCGTGAAGAAGAACGCCCGGTTCCGGTACACGACCATTCAGAACTGGTCGAACAACATGTACAACCTGGTCACCCAGCGTGCGATCGTCGAAGAGGGCGGCCACATGGAGTGGCTGGACGGCAACCTCGGCTCGAAGCTGACCATGAAGTACCCCTCCTGCTACCTGATGGGAGAGGGCGCTCACGGAGAAATCCTCTCCATCGCCTACGCGGGCGACGGACAGCACCAGGACACTGGCGGGAAGGTCGTGCACGCTGCACCGCACACCACCTCCACCATCGTATCGAAGTCGATCTCCAAGGGAACCGGGCGCTCGACGTACCGTGGTCTCTGCAAGGTCCACGAAGGGGCGCACCACTCACGTTCCAACGTCGAGTGTGACGCTCTGCTCATCAACGACACATCACGGACCGACACCTACCCGTATATCGAGATCGAGGAGAACGACGCAAACATCGGACACGAGGCCTCGGTCTCGCGAATCGGTGAAGAGCAGCTCTTCTACCTCACGAGCCGCGGGATTTCCGAGGTGGAGGCTATGGCGATGATCGTCCGTGGCTTCATTGAGCCGATTGCAAAAGAGCTTCCCCTGGAATATGCCGTCGAGCTGAACCGTCTCATCGAACTCGAGATGGAAGGCTCGGTAGGCTGACCATGACCACGACTGTAATGACCGATACTGCATCGCTGGAAGGCGTCACCGACGCCCTTAACGCGGGCGCTGTTGAGCGCCTTGGACTGTCCGAGCCGACCTGGCTGAGCACTCAGCGCCAGAGGGCGTGGAGCGTATACGAGCAGACACCGATGCCGACGACGCGCCTTGAAGAATGGCGCTACACGGACCTTCGCAAGAAGCTGGACCTCGGCGCGCTCCGCCTCCCGACGTCGGAAGTCGCCAGCCGGGATCGAGCCGAGTGGCCTTCGAAGCTTCAGGCCACGATGGATGACGACCGGGAAGCCGCCGGTCATATCGTCCTCATCGACGGCCAGGTCGTGCACACGGACATCGACCCCGCGCTGGCTGAGCAGGGTGTGATCCTGGACTCACTCCACGACGCACTCGACTTGTATCCGGAAGTGGTTCAGGCCCACCTCGGTTCGGTCGTGCCAGCTGAAGACGGAAAGTTCGAAGCGCTGAACGCGGCGCTCTGGACCGACGGGATCTTCGTGCACGTTCCAGCGCACGTGCAGCTTGAGCTACCGATCCGTGTGACCCGTTGGTTGAGCCACGCGGCGACCGCGTACTTCAGTCGGGTACTCGTGATTGCCGAGGCCCACAGTCAGGTCTCATATGTCGACGAGGTGGTCTCGGACGATTTCGACGCCCAGACGTACAAGTCCTCGGCCGTCGAGATTGTGGCTCGCGACGGTGCGGTGGTGCAGTACGTGAAGGTCCAGCGCCTCGGCCGCGGTGCGTTCGTCCAGTCGTGTCAGCGCACCCTCGCCTATCGCGACGCGCGCATCGACACGCTGAATGTCGGCCTTGGAGCGTCCGTGCACCGTGTTGATCTGAACGCACGCCTGCTTGGCCCCGGCGCGAACTCAGAGATGCTGGGTCTCTACTTCGGTGACGGCGACCAGCACTTCGACTTCAATACCAGTCAGGATCACATCGAGCCGAACACCGGCAGTGATCTCCTCTATAAGGGAGCACTCGACGGAGACAGTCGCGCGGTTTTTCGCGGCATCATCCGTGTGCATCCCGACGCCCAGCGCACCGACGCGTACCAGACCAACCGAAATCTGCTCCTCTCGCCAGGTGCGCGTGCCGATTCGCTGCCGAACCTGGAGATTGAAGCCGACGACGTGAAGTGTTCCCACGGCGCGACTGTTGGTGAGCTCGACGCGGAAGCGAAGTTCTATCTCATGAGCCGTGGCTTGCCACTGGTTCAGGCAGAGCGTCTCGTGGTCATGGGCTTCCTCGGCGAGGTTCTTTCCAAGCTTCCGCTCGGAGGCGTGGTGGAGAAGGTGAGCGGGGTGATTCAGGAGAAGCTGGCCCAACACGGGTGAACCATCCGAACACGGAGCAGTGAGGAATGACCCAGTGGGTCAGGGCCGCCGCCGAAGGCGACTGCCCGGTAGGTGAGCTGAAGGGTGTCGTCGTCGAGGGCGTTCCGATCGTCCTCGCTAATGTGGACGGAATCTTCTGCGCACTCCGCGACAAGTGTTCGCACGACGACTACCCACTCTCCGACGGGGAACTCCATGGCGGGGAGGTAGTCTGCCAGTACCATGGCGCGCGTTTCGACGCATGCTCTGGGGCTCGCAAGACGCTTCCGGCCATCCGGCCGGTGCAGTCCTTCCCTGTGGAAATCCGAAATGGCGACGTCTATGTCGATGTCGGGTGATGAGGTCCCTACGATGACCGTACCGGTCGCTGCTGCGCCCGACACTGCGTTCGATCCCGCTGTGGCCCGTCGCGACTTCCCTGCGCTGTCACAGGAGATCCACGGTCATCCGCTGATCTATCTGGACAACGCGGCTACGTCGCAGAAGCCGCAGGCTGTGCTCGATGTCATCGATGGGTACTACGAGCACGACAATGCGAATGTGCACCGTGGTATTCACGAGCTGTCCCGTCGCGCGACGGTCTCCTACGAGGAGGCGCGTGAGAAGGTCGGCCGTTGGATCGGAGCCACGGATCCCTCGGAAGTCATTTGGACCCGAGGCACCACGGACGCGATCAACCTGGTTGCCAACGCCTGGGGCCTGGACAACATCAGGGCCGGCGACGAGATCGTCCTCTCCGTACTCGAGCACCATTCGAACATCGTGCCCTGGCAGCTCCTTTCTGCTCGCACCGGTGCAAAACTTCGATACATCGAGATCGACGACCAGGGACGTCTTGTTCTGGATGACCTGTCTGAAGTGATCAACGGGCGGACCAAGCTCGTCGCGATATCTCACGTGTCCAACGCGCTCGGCACGATTACCCCACTCGACACGATCATCGCTGCGGCCCGTTCGGTCGGAGCCGTCGTGCTCGTGGACGGGGCTCAGGGCGCGGTCCACACCTCTGTGGACGTCACTTCGCTCGGCGCTGATTTCTACGCGTTCAGCGGTCACAAGATGTGCGGTCCCACGGGCATTGGGGCGCTGTGGGGACGGCGCGAATTGCTCGAATCCATGTCGCCTTATCAGGGCGGCGGAGAGATGATCCACATCGTCGAGCGGGACGCGAGCAGCTGGGCGCAGATTCCGCACAAATTCGAGGCCGGGACCCCGAACATCGTGGGAGCGATCGGCCTCGGTGCCGCTGCGGACTACCTCTCAGGGATCGGCATGGATGCGATTCAGGCGCACGAGCGTGACCTGCTCTCCTACGCGCTCGAGCGTGTGGGTGCCGTGCCCGGGATCCGAATCTTCGGCCCCGAGTCGCTCGAGGAGCGCTCGGCGGTCGTTTCGTTCACGCTGGGTGACGCGCATCCACACGACATCTCGACGATTCTCGACACCGAGGGTATCGCCGTGCGGGCGGGACATCATTGCGCGCAGCTGGTGATGAAACACTTCGGTGTTTCCGCGACCGCGAGGGCGTCTTTCTATCTGTACAACACCCGCGAAGATGTCGACCGACTCGTCGATGGACTCGATCAGGTGCGGAGCATTTTCGGGTAAGGACCGGGCGAGGACGTGCAACGTCTTGCGCCGCACCTTACATTGCCGACCCGTAAACCGTGTAGGCGACCATGGAAGCACCTCAACTCAGTTCACTCTACCAGCAACTCATTCTCGAGCACTACCGCAATCCGCGGAATAAGGCCGAGCTCGATGGGAAGAGTGTAGAGATCCACATGGCCAACCCGGTCTGTGGTGACGAGATCCGGCTTCAGCTCCGGATCGAGGGCGACGAGATCGCGGAAGCGAAGTTCATCGGGCAGGGCTGTTCCATCTCGCAGGCTGCCGTGAGCATGATGACGACGCTCCTCCAGGGCAGGAAAGTGGCTGAGGCGGAGGAGCTTGCCGGTCGGTTTACGGAGATGATGCATGGTGACGAAGACGCTGCGAAGGATCGGGCGCTCGGTGATCTTCGTGCCCTTCAGGGCGTGAGCAAGTTCCCCGTGCGCATTAAGTGCGCGCTGCTCGGATTCGACGCACTCCAGGAGGCGTTGAAGAAGAGTTCGGGAGAGGCGACGCACTGACCTCGGTCGAGGTACACTCGGCCCATCTGCCTGGCACACGCGCCGGGCCGATCACCATCTGGACCTCGCCGGATGGCGTCCGCCGCATCGAGTTCGGAGCGCTACCGAAAGAGCGACACACGGACCCACCCGAGGCCTGGCCCCCGAAGCTGCGCGCAGCGGTCGAACAGCTAGAGGAGTACTTCGCGAAGGACCGGACCACCTTCGACCTCGATCTCGACTTCTCGGGTGTAACGTCGGACTTCCAACAGGAGGTCTACGATCAGCTCATGAAGGTCGGGTACGGCCATGTGACGTCCTACGGTCAGCTCGCGAGGGACATCGGGAAGCCGGACCAGGCGCGAGCCGTGGGGCAGGCGGTGGGTGCCAATCCGATTCCCATCGTGATCCCGTGCCATCGTGTGATCGCCTCGGACGGAAGCCTTACGGGCTTTTCTGGAGGATTGATGGCCAAGGTAGAACTGCTCAAACTGGAAGGCGTCGACGTCTCCGGGACGAGCCCGAGCAGCAAGGTTCACCCTGAGGTCATTCCGCTGGACCTGTAGTGGTGGTCGGAGAGTCGGGGATGTCCGACAAGGTCGTTCGCCCGCCCCCGCTGCACTTCTGACCCTCCTCCTGCCGTAGCAGGAAACCTCTCAGGAACCGAAGCGGCTCGGAGCCAGCGAGGTCGCTCGCGTTTCCTCCTCGCCCAGGATCTCGTTCGCGATCATCTGTCCGGTAACGGGCCCCAACGTCAGTC
>JBDGVS010000050.1:0-10324 GCA_039585535.1 Gemmatimonadota bacterium
GAGGCGTGTCGATCGCTCCCACCACCACGCTGAGGATCAGGAAGGCCACCAGGGAGATTCCACTGAGGTTAGAGAAGCTCCAGATCATCGGGAACACCATGAGGATCAGGCCTGGCAGCTGGACTGTTGCGACCAGGAACATCACCAGGGCGAGCAAGGGCGCCGCCGGGACAGAAAACAGTGTCAGGAGGATCCCGGTGAGCACCGCCTGAATCGCAGCAACACCGAGCACGCCCTGAGTGACGCTGTTGATCGTGGCGCCCGCCATCCGCAGGTACTCCTCACCTCTGACCGGAGCGACCCTTCGGGCGATCGCGGACGCACTACGGACGGCGCCCTCGCGATAGGTCAGGAAGACCGACGCGATGATGAGTGCCACCAGAGTCTGGAGCGCCGCACCACCGATACCCCGCAGGAAGCCGATCGCCCACTCTCCTGCACTGCGCAGCTGGGGCTCGAATTGCACGACCGCCTGCTGAATGTCGTCGTGAGCGAGTTCCCACGCCTCGTAGATTTTCTCGCCGACCATCGGGATCGAACGGACGCTTTCGTTGACAGGCGGCGCCTCGAGGGTACCGGCCTCGAGGTTGGTCTGGATCGAACGGACGCTCTCGATCAGCGACGTTCCCGTGAAGTACGCCGGCACCGACACCAGGCCGATGGCGACCAGTGACATGATGGTCGCCGCACGCCCTCGTTTCCCAACCATGCCCACCAGCTTCTCGAACATTCCTGCCAGCGCGACCGCGAGAATAATCGCCCACAGGATCAGCACCATGAACGGGCGAACGATCAGAACGCACATCACGATCAGGAACGCGACAAGCGAGAGGCGTAACGCGACGTCTACCGACGTGTCGAGAATGTTGTCGAGCGCTGAGCTATTCGATTCGGTCACGGATCCTCCGGGGAGGGGCAGGGGGCGCCCACGATCAGGTCGAGAGCGTGCGGCAAAAGAACGTCGGGAAAATGCCCGACCGCAAGCACACCCCCCTTCAGCGTTCGGGATCCACCCACGCCATGAGAAGACGCCATCCGAGGCCCAGGATGATTGCCCCCACGAAGAGTCCCATGATTCCGAGCGACACCATCCCGCCGATCGCGCCGATGAGGATGACCAGCGTCGGAATGGGGACGCCCCGGCCGAGGAAGAGAGGCTTGAGTGCGGCATCGCTGAATCCGATCAACAGCGCGAGCACAGTGAATCCGATGGCCATCGGGGTGCTCAGCTCCGAGAAAGCCCAGATCACCGGCCAGAGGAGCACGAGGTTGACGGGCAGCTGTGCGACGGCGAGCGCCAGTACGATGAGGGTGACGACCGCCGCCCAGGGGAAGCCGGCCAAGGTGAGGAGCAGTCCGGTCGCTCCGGCCTGAAACAGAGCGACGCCGACGACACCCAGAGCCACACTGGTGATGGTCGCGGCTGCGATGTCCATGAACTCGGCCCCGTGTTCCGGATTAATTCGTCGTGCGACGGATTTCACGGTGCGGACACCGCCTTCACGATACGTGAGCAGGACCGTGGCGATGATGATCGCGACCAGGGTCTGAAGCGCTGCGCTACCCACGCTCGTGAGGAAGCCGAGCGCCCACCGCCCGAACTCGCGGATCTGAGGCTCGAACTGGACGACCGCGACCTGCATGTCGTCGGACGCGAGCGTCCAGGCGTCGACGATGCGATCACCCAGGATAGGGAAGTCGACCAATCGCTGCGGAGGTGGGCGGACGGTGAGTTCGCCGGCGGCCAACGACGTCCGCAGGTCTCCGATGCTTCGCAGGAGCGACTCTCCCATCGACCAGGTCGGAAGAATCACCGCCGCGGCGGCGGTGACAGAGACCAGGGCGGCAGCCCACCCTCTGCGCCCGAGCACGCGGGCGAGCCATTCGAAGGGGGTGGCCAGGGCCACTGCGATGATCGTGCCCCAGAGCATGACTACAGCGAAGGGCCGCACGACCATCAGGCAGACGGCCACCAGGGTCGCCAGCAGGGTGAGTCGCAGTGCGACATCGACTGCGAGGTCGAGGATTCGATCGGAAGAGTTGGGGCTGGTCGTGTCAGTCATGGTCGTGTCAGCTGGGGCGATGGCCATTCCGGGGGCGTGCGTGGAACCCGCGGGTGAGATACGGTCTTCGAACTTATTATGCGCGCCAGAGTACTCTCGCGGACCAAAATCGGTCTATCTCTTCGTTTTCAGGAACTTCGAAATGATCCGCACAATTCGTTTCTCGTCCTTGGCGGCAGTGGTTGCTATCGCCGCCGGTTGTGCCGCCAGCTCCGGGTCCCCGCCGTCCATTTCGCCTACGGCTGAACGGTCGCTCGACGGCCTCTATCGGGTCGACAACTCGGTGCTGCAGTTTGCCGAAGCGAAGCTCGATCTCGACCTGTCCGGCTACGATGCCTTCATGCTCGGTCCGGTCGCGGTCACGTATCAGAAGGAGCCCGGCGTCCGGACCGGCGCGAGCGGAGATGGCAACATCGCGCTTACCGAGCGCCAGATGACGACGCTGAAGGAGGTCTACCTGGAAGAGATCGAGAAGGCGCTCACGGAGGACGGCGGATATCGTCTGGTCACAACGCCCGGACCGAACGTGCTCCGGCTCGACGCGTACCTGCTCGACCTCGTGATGCGGGTCGACATCGAAGCCACAGTCGGGCGCAGTCGAGCGTTCACGACCTCGTACGGTGAGGTGTCGATGATCCTCGAGCTCCACGACTCCGAGAGCGGACAGGTCTTGGCTCGTGTCGCCGAACGACGCGACCCGACCCGGAACCCGAATGGCATGGTGGAGATCAGCCGCACGTTCGTGCGCGCTGACGTGACGCGGATGTTCCGCAACTGGGCGCAGACGCTCCGTGAGCGACTCGACGCCGTGCGCGCCGCGAACCTGTCTGGCGGAGGGGCGTGACCTTCGGGGCGCCCCGGGATCAACATGTCTGACCCGATCGCGCTGCTGGTTCTGGGCGCGACGGCCAGTGTGTTTGTTTTCCTGATCCCGTTTGCGTCCCACCGCACCCATCTGCTGATCCTCTCGCGGCGGGCACGGGGAGAGGTCCGTACTCCCTGGCCTGAGTCGGAGTTGCCGAGGGTCACGGTCCAGCTCCCGATCTACAACGAGCGGGCGGTTGCGACGCGTGTGGTCGATGCCGCCTGTTCGCTCGACTATCCGGCCGAGCTTGTCGAGATCCAGGTGCTCGACGACTCCGACGATGTGACTTCCTGGATTCTCGAGGAGCGCGTTGCCGAGTGGCGCGCGCGCGGGATCGATGTTCGACACATCCGGAGAGAGAGCCGGACGGGCTTCAAGGCTGGCGCCCTCGCCCATGGGACCCAGCTGGCGGAGGGCGAATTCCTTCTCGTGCTCGACGCGGACTTCGTCCCGGCGCCCGGCCTGGTTCGGGAGCTGCTGCCACCGATGCAGGATCCAGGAGTCGGGATGGTCCAGGCGGCGTGGGGCCACCTCAACCGGAACGCGAGTTGGCTCACCGAGGCCCAATCGTTCCTGCTCGACGGCCACTTCCTCTACGAACAAGGGGGACGGTACCGAGGTGACCGCTTCTTCAACTTCAACGGGACCGCGGGGCTGTGGCGGCGTAGCTGCATCGCGGAGGCCGGTGGGTGGCGCTTCGACACTCTGACCGAAGATCTCGACCTGAGCTATCGGGCTCAAATGGCGGGGTGGCGATTCGCCTATCTCGACGACGTGGTCGTTCCGGCGGAGATCCCCGACACCGTCGCTGCAGTCGAGGTTCAGCAGCGCCGGTGGGCCCAGGGGGGCATCCAAACCGGCAAGAAGGTGCTGCCTGATCTTCTACGCGGGCCGTATCCGATCCGGGTGAAGCTCGAGGGCGTCATCCACCTGCTCGGCCATCTCGCGCATCCACTGACGTGGGCGCTCGCTTTCCTGCTCTTCCCCTCGGCCGTGGCCCGTCGTGCGCTCGGACTGGACCATCTGCTCGGGGTGGACCTTCTGCTCTTCACACTCGCGACCGTGCCGTTCGTGGTCTTCTACTGGATGGCGGGCGAGGAGAGAGGGCGTCCTCGCAAGGGACGCCTGCCCGGGGTCCTGCGAACCCTCTCTCTCGGCATCGGCCTCTCTGTGCCAGTCACGCGAGCTGTACTCCGCGGACTCCGGGCTACCGACGACCCCTTCGAGCGCACGCCGAAGCAGGGAACGGCCCGGGTTCGTTCCTACCGGGCGCTCGCGCTGCCGACGGATACAGTGTGTAAGCTGCTTATGGCGATCCTGATGATCGGCTACCTCTCAGCTGCCGTGCGGGGCGGGTACTGGGGTCAGCTCCCGTTCATCCTGCTCTTCCTGTCGGGATATCTGGCGCTGGGTATACCGGCGCTACGGAGTCACCTCGCGCCGGTGGAAACCTCGGAAGCCTTCGACCGCCAGGAGGGCGAAGAAGGGAAGCCAGAGAGCCGCGCGGGCGAGCGCCGGCTGAGCCCACTCACCGGTCTCCTGGTAGCTCCCGAGCCCGAAGTAGCCGATGAATGCGAGGCCGCTTAGCGCGATCCATGACGGACTCGAGCGAAGCGCGGCCATCGGAAGCATCCAGAGGATGTACCACGGATGAAAGGTGGGTGTCAGGATCATTCCGGCACCAAGGACCCAGAGAAGTGTGCGCTCAAGACCGAAGCGTGCGAACCAGGTGAATCCGATCACTACGACGACTCCGATGCCGACGGCTCGACGGGCCACGAGCGGTTCGCCGGTGACCGCCTCGACGAGGCCGAACGCCCCCTTCATGAACCACCAGTGCTCACCGTAGGTCTGAAGCCCGGTAAAGAGGGCGGGGCCTGCTGCTGCGTAGGGCGCGTACAGAATGAGCACGGTGAGTGCGAAGGCGGCGACGGCAGCGAAGGCTCCACCGGACCGCTCGGGGAGCATGCCCGGACCTCGGCGGGCGATCGTCGGGAGGGCAGCGGCCGGAGCGAACTTCACGAGTGCACTGGCAGCCAGGAGCGCGCCGGCCGCCATCGCCGCTCGCCGATCGGTGTAGAGGGTGTGACCCGCCCATATCGCACCCGCCAGGGGCAGGAGTCCAAGTGGTTCGAGATGACCGCTCCACGCGACTTCCACGATGAGCAGCGGCGCCCACAGGTAGAGGATCAGGACGCGAAGCGGGTTTCGCCCTGTGGCGAGAGCGATGCGGGAGAGCACCCATCCCGTGGCCAGATCGCAGGCGACCCACAACGCCTTCATTACCAGTACGCTCGAGCCGGCGAGCCCGATGAGCCAGAAGGCGAGTTGGGCGAGTGGCGGATAGATCGTCGGAACGGTCGGGTTGTTGATCTGCCCGTGGTAGGCGGTGCGGATCCCCTCGAGCGCATCGGCCCCGGGCGCGTGGATGTACGGATTAATCCCTGCCAGCTGGACGTGCCCGTCCCAGAGGTATCGGTAGAAGTCGTCGCTGAGTTCCGGGGCGAGTGGCAGGAGCGCGAGCCTCATGAGGATGGCCAACGCCCAGACGGCGATCGTGTCGCCGCTGCTTCTTGTTGTGCCGGGCGTGTCACTGCCTCGGCCGACCGTAAGGGCGGCGAGCACATACATGAGGAATGCGGCGCCGAAAACCGCGAGGCCTGGTGCGGGGAAGCGATGAGCCTCCGGTATCCAGGCGAACGCGACAAGCAGCACGACTTCAGCGGCGCCGAACGCGATCAGTCGGCGGTTCATGCCTCGCACACCGGAAGAGCGCAGTGAGGGTCGCCGTGCTCATGCCGGCGCTCAACGAAGAGGCCGCGCTGCCTGCGATCCTCGACGGCATGCCCGAGCGTGTCGAGCGTGTGATCGTGGCGGACAATGGATCGACCGATCGTACCGCAGAGGTCGCTCGCAGCCGGGGGGCGGAGGTGGTGCGCGAGGACGAGCGCGGGTACGGCGCGGCGTGCCTCGCGGGAATCCACCACCTGGCTAATCATGGCCCTCCCCCGGACGTGCTCGTGTTTATCGATGCAGATGGTAGCGATGATCCCGCCGACATCGTGCGCGTGGTCGGCCCGATCGAGCGTGGTGAAGCTGACTTCGTACTCGGCGTGCGACGAGGTGCCGAAGGCGATGTGGGCACGATCCTGCCGCACGCCCGTCTGGGCAACCGCATCGTGCTCGGGCTTACGAGCCTCCTCTTCAACGAATCCTTCGAAGACCTGCCGCCGTTCCGGGCGATTCGTTTCGACCGGCTGCTGGAGCTCGAAATGGACGACCGCAATTGGGGATGGACGCTCCAGATGCAGATTCGAGCGTTGCGCTCCGATTTGAGGGTCGTGGAGATGGACGTGCCGCACCATCGCCGGACGGAGGGGGTCTCCAAGATCTCCGGCTCTCTTTCGATGTCGCTGCGTGTGGGCGCGAAGATGTTCTACACGCTGGCCCGCGAGCGTATGCGTAGCTAGGCGGTGAGTGGGGTGTCGTCGAGAAATGCTGCCAGCGCGGCGAATGCCTCGTCGGGACGCTCCTCAGGCGGAATGTGACCGCACTCCTCGATTACGTAGAGGTGGGCCTGCGGAAGATCCTCGGCGAGCCGGTGCGCGATCCGCAGAGGGATCACCCGGTCCCGGTCCCCCCAAAGCAGGAGTGTGGGGATGTCGATCTCCGGATATCGGCGGGCGATCGCATCCAGGTCGTCCGGGAGGATTGTCCGTCCCACATCCATGGCGGCTCGGAGCCCTCCCTCCGACTCGAGGCCCACGGAGTAGGCCCGGACCTGTTCCTTTGTGATCGCTGACGTGTCGAAGACGATCGTACGGAGCACGTAGGAGACAATGCGCTCGATTCCCACGACGCGGGCGAGCGTCTGGCTCAGGCGAGGCGTCCTGGAGAGCGGGACCAGTGGCGGAAGTTTCTGGCGGTACGCCGGAGTCGCGATCAATACCAGACGTACCAGTCGACTTTCGCCGGCGTCCACAAGTCTCAGCGCGGTCAGCAGGGAAAGCCCTCCGCCGAGCGAGTGGCCGACGAGAGTGACTCGACGCAGGTCCTGCTCGAGGATCAACCGGAACAGGAGTTCCGCCAGGTCGGCGGGAGTGTAGCGGCCGTCGTCCGGCTTGGGTGCGCCGCCGAAACCTTTCATGTCGACCTGTAGAACTCTGCCACGTCGGGCGAGCGCGGGTAGCCAGTGGTGCCAGGTGTACGATGATCCGCCGTAGCCGTGGACCAGCAGGAAGAGCTCGCCTTCGGGGGCTGGTCCGGATTCGTGGAAGAGCACTTCCTGAACCCCGAGCGGCAGGGACGTGGCGACATCTTCGAGGCGCGGTAAGCTCACCGATCGATACGGAGGATACGCGCCCCGAGGGATTGCAGACGCTCGGCCATCTCTGGGTGGCAGGTGAAGGAGAAGACCTGCCGGGACTGCGAAAGCTCAGCCAGGACTTCGAGGCCTCGATCACGGCGCGCGGCGTCCCAGTTGACCAGAGCCTCGTCGATGAAGAGCGGGAGCCGCTCGTTCCCGCGGTCGAGGTGATCCACGATCGCGAGTCGCAGACTCAGGTACGCCTGTTCGAGCGTGCCCGTCGAGATCGGTTGAGCCAGTGGCACCGGTCGGGGCAGGCCCGGCCCTACGAGTTGAAAGAGATCTCCGTCGCCCAGCTCATCGACCAGGATTCGATTGTACCTGCCGTCGGTCAGGCGCTCGAGGTAGCCCGAGGCACGTCGCAGAAGATCTGGCTGGTGCTCTTCGCGAAAGCGACGGTCTGCCTCGCGAATCAGCTGTGCCATGAGCCACGTGCGATCTCGGCGGGCGGTGAGTCTGCGCTCGTCTTCCTGCAGGCTCAGGATTTCTCCGTCGACGGCGTCGACGGTCTCCTGGCCCCGGAGATGAGTGATCTCCGTGTCGAGTCCCTCAGCCTGCCCGACGCACTCTTCGATGCGGTCCTGAAGCTCAACCAGCCGCGTTCGTCGGTCGGCGAGGTCGGCGTCGGCCATGACCCAGGACTCCCCACTGCTCTCGGCTTCGTCGATCCGAGTGCGGATGTCGGCGAGATCCGGGCGCGACTGTTCGAGGTCCGCGAGCAGTCGGTCGGCATTCGCGTGCGCTTCGATTCTGCGCTGCACGGCGGCAACGGGGTCTTCGTCCGGGTTGGCAGCCGTCGCGGCCAGCTTCCGGAGCGAAGCCTCCAGGGCGTCCACCTCTGCGCGCCGTGCTTCCAGGCGCTGTCGGCTTCGGTCGATTCTCACCAACTCATCCCGGGCTACCCGGGCCGCCTCCTCCGCACGATCAGCGTCGGCCAGCCGTTGTTCCAGGTAGGTCGCGAAGTCCGCGGGTGCCCGGTCGAGGGCTCTCCCGAGAAGAGTCGCGACCCGTTGTGCCTCTGCGGCCGCGATCTCGGTGCGTCGCGTCTGATCTTCGAGCCGTTGGGTCGCATCGCCCCACGTAGTGAGCACTGACTGCAGTCGCTCGATGGTCGAGACGAGTGCGGCTCCGGGAGGCCGCACGAACGAGGAGCGGACCGGAATGCCAGCGAGAATCTGCACAATCTCGGCTTCCAGCTCGCGAAGCCGGACGGCATAGGAGTCATCGTCGATCGGCGCTGTGCTGGTAGGTGGTGGGCCCTTCGGTCGGAGCAGGAGCAGCGTGGCGCCGACGGCGAAGAGAGCGGCACCGACGGTCGTCGCGATGCCGGGCCCTCCGAGAAGGCCCCATGCCAGCGCGAGGGTTCCGACAGCCAGTGCGGCGGCCGCGGGCACCGTGCGGGCTCGCCCGTCTTCTCGACTGCTTTTCTCCTGGGCGGACTCCCGGGCACGCTCCGCGCTCGCGGTCTGGGCTCGTGCAGCCTCTGCGCGCGCAGCCTCTGCGCGGTTCACACGATCACGCAGGATATCGACCGAAAGCGTACGCAGCGCGTCGTGCACTGCTGTGGACGCGAAGCTGTCTGGCTCAGTGTCAGGAGCGTCGTCGAGCAGTTGGGCCGACGCTGTTCGAAGCTGGATCTCCAACTCTCGAACCTCCGCCTCCAGGTCGGAGAGATCGCCGTCGGAGGAACTGACTCGCGCGAGAACTCGGCCGAGTGCCACGATCTCTTCGCGGCCGTCCTGAATTGCTCGGGCATCGTCGTCGTAGTGCCGAACCCGCTCCGCAGGGGTCTGGCGATCGTCTTCGACTTCGGTGATTTGCTGCACGAGCTGGCGGCGCTCTGTCTCGAAGCGCTTCAGGACATCGGCCAGATCTGCAGGAAGGTCGGTGAGCTCGCCTCGAGGGCCACCGGACGCCCGCAGGGCCGCGATCCTGTCGAGCCGTTGCTTCACGGGCAGGAGATCTTGAATCCGCTCCAGTACGAGGTCGTCGCGCGTTCGTTCGGTTCTCAGTTCGCGAAGCGTATGGCGGACCGCTGCACTTTCCTCCACCCGCTCACGAACGACGCGATCGCGCTCGAGTGCCTCCATACGACGGATTCGAAGTGCTCGAATCTCGCTCTGGAGGTCTCGTAGCCTTTGGTTTCCTCGGCGATTGGGTCGCCAGAGCTCCGAGGCCTCCTTCTCGAGTGACTCGGCAACGGCGCGAGCCGGACGGAGGTCTGTCGCGCCCATCGCGCCGAGCACGCGGTCCTGGATCCGGGCCCATGTGTCCTCATCGAGTCCGGCGAGCTCGGACAGCGTGATGGCAAAGACCTGACGGAATACCGTGCGAGGAACGTGTTCGACCCACGGTACAGGCTGGTTTCGTAGCTCCCTCGTGGCCGAGCCGAGTGACAGCTTCCCGGAGGGTGATGATCGAAGCTTTCGGGATACCGCGGCGCAGCCGTCGTCCGACAGACGGATCCGCACTTCGCCGCTCGCTTCATCCAGGTCCCACGGCACGTGCGGATTTCGCTCGCGCGACGCCGGCTGAAAACCGTACAGGGCCGTGGTGAGGAAGGAGAACAGCGTAGACTTGCCGGCCTCGTTCGGCCCGAGGACCACAACGAGGGGACCCAGCGGCTCCGGCCCGGTATCGAAGTCGTTCAGCTTCCCGAATGCGTCGATCGTGAGGCGTTCGATCCTCACGAGGTCCCGTCCTCCAGGAGCTTCGCCGCGATCTCGCCGTCTGCGTCTGTCAGGAGTCGGCGCACGTAGCCATGGAGTGCCGTCGGGTCCGCGGAGCTGACGCCGGCGAGTGCGCCGGGGTCGAGATGCTCGAGCGTGGCCGTTCCGCGCTGGATCGCCTCACACAGCCTCAACGCTTCGCCCAGGACGTCGGTGCGTACCCGGTGTTCTTCGACTGAGATGACCGGGTGTACGTCATCGGCGACGACGGTCACGTCGAGGGCCCCCAACACGCTGGCGAGTTCACGCCCGAGCATCTCGCGGTCTTCCGCCTCCCGAAGTTCGGACCAGAGCGGGCACG
>JBDGVS010000051.1:0-10212 GCA_039585535.1 Gemmatimonadota bacterium
CTCGTCGATGTGGCATTCACACTCCTCGTGATCTTCATCATCACGGCACCGATTCTCCAGGGTGGGATCGAGGTTTCGATTCCCCGGGCCGATGTACAGCCGCTGACCTCGCAGGAGTCTCCGTTCTTCATCACGGTGATGAGGGACGGGAGCATCTTCATGGAGGAGACCGAGGTTTCGTTGGCCGACCTCGAGTCAGGTCTTCCGCAGCTCCTGTCCACGGGTACTGTCGAGCGTGTCTTTATCCGGGCGGATTCACTCGCCCCCTACGGCCCCGTACTCAAGACGATGGCGATCGCCGTGCGCAGCGGTGTCGACTGGTCTGTGGTCGCGGAGCCGTACCGAGAGGCGCGGTAGATGCGTCGCCGCCGCCTCGATCCTTTCGATCGCAGGTCGATGGCGTTCTCGGCCGTCTTTCACGGGGGGATCTTCGCGCTCGGCTGGGCGAGTACGCTCTACGAGCCGCCGGAGATCGCCTTCGTAACGTACGAGATCGAACTGGTCTCGCCTCCGCCAGCGGTTCGGGCTGAGGAGATCACGCAGGCAGCGGAAGAGATTGTGGTGGAGCGGCCCGACCCGGAGCCGACGCCACCAGAGCCTGAGGTCGAGGACGTCGTGCCGGTCGAGGATCCCGAGCCGGAGCCCGACCCTCCTCCGGAGGAGACAGAAGAGCGGACCGAGGAAACGACGCCCGAGGTGGCCGAGGCCGCCGTCGTCGCCGCTGCGCCCGTCGACCCGCCCGAGGAGGAGCCGGAGGTAACCGGCGAGGATCTCAACGTACGTATCGAAGGATTGCGGCGAGACTATCCGCAGTACTACGAGAACATCATTCGTCAGATCCAGCGGTGCTTCCGCTGGCGGGACGGAGGGAACTGGGAGACGACCGTCTTCTTCATGATCGATCGGGACGGTAACGCACAGGAGGTCCAGTTCGTGTCGCGCTCGGGGAGCACAGCCTTCGACTTCGAGTCGATGGGTGCCGTCGAGTGCGCGGGACAGGGGCGCTTTGGTGCCCTCCCTGAGGACGTCCCCTACGATCGCTTTCCCGTGCGTTTCCGGTTTCGACCCGCCAACGCACCGCTCGAGCTGAAGCAGGATTCGGAAGCCGCCGTCGGCGGACCGCTGGACCATGCAGTGCAACACCCAAGGCAGGATTCGTGATGAAGGGGAGGAGTCTCGTGGGACGGTACGGCGCCATAGCGCTGGCGTTTACGGTGGTGGTAATGGTCGGTCCTGGGGTGCTCGAAGCTCAGGAAGACCTTCCGGGCGTGGAGCTCGGTCTTTTCTATACGAACACCTACCTGCCTGCGCTGGCGGTGCAGCCGTTCTCCGGTTCGTTCGGTGGTGACGCGATCGCTTCGCAAGTCGAAGCGATCGTGGGCCGTGACATGCGAAACTCGGATCGCTTCGAAGTGCTCGACTCGCTGCCCGAGGGGCTCGTCGGTGGGGGAGTCGACTACTCGCTATGGGATCGACTCGGTGCGGTCTGGCTCGTCACGGGCGAGGTCGAGGGCGCAGGCGACGGCTTCGTACTCCTCCTCGAATTGCACGACGTGGTCTACGGAGAAGTCCGCGAGCAGGGTCGGTTCCGTCTCCCGAACCCGGCGGACGAAGACTTCCGCATGGCCGTGCATCGGACGTCCGACGAGATCGTGATGTGGGCCACCGGTGACCCGGGCATGGCTGCCACTCGAATCACGTTCAGCATGCGGGACAATCAGGGAGACGAGGACGTCTACGTCATCGACTCGGACGGCGAGAACATGCAGCGGGTGACTCGCTTCGGCAGTATGTCGACGTCGCCTACCTGGTCTCCGGACGGCCAGAAGATCGCGCTCGCATCCTGGAAGACGGGCGTCCCGCGCATCTATGAGATCGATCGATTTGGGGGGAGCGAGAAGATGCTCCCGGCGGTGCGCGGAGCCGGCGACTACATCACGCCGACGTATCACCCCGATGGCAAGACGTTGGCCTTTACCGTGCTCGGAAGCGACAACCAGAGCGGCATCTTCACGTACGACCTCGAGCAGGACTGTTGCCTCTCTTTCCTGTCGGGCGGGCCGTGGTACGACGTAAGCCCCACGTACTCTCCTGATGGGCGTTGGCTGGCGTTCAACACCCTCCGCTTCGGTGACAACGTGCCCCAGGTGATGATGATGCCTTCCGAGGGTGGGGTAGCGGAGACGTTGTCACCCTACGAGTACGGAAGCGGGGGCTTCTACGCCGCACCTGACTGGTCGCCCTACGGCGACCTCGTGGCTTTTCACGGGCGGATCGATCGACGAGGACGCTACCACATCCTCGTAGCCAACCTGGAAGACGGTGGCAGGGTGCTGCGCCAGCTCACGACCGAGGGCAACAACGAGGCGCCCAGCTGGGCGCCAGACGGCCGACACGTGGTCTTCGTGGGTGAGCGCAGCTGGGGATTCGGTCTCATGATCGCGGATGTGACCACCGGCCGAGTGCGGTCGCTTCTGGGAGGGCGCCGTGTGGACCTCCCGGACTGGTCACCGGCTATGCCGCCTGCTTGAGATGGACCGCCACACTCCTTCACGAATCACGCGTTCGCACGATCGGGTGCGAAGTACCATAAACGTTGCATTCGTGCGGTCTTCGACCTATATGGCAGGAGGACTTTCCACCCTGCAAAAGGGCGTTAGCTTCGAATCGTTATTCGATGACGCTCCTATGCGTCCGCAGCCTTCATCAGTTCGCTCAACCCGGGAGATGGGATGCTCGTCCGTCGTTTCTTTATAACGGTTTTCGCAACCACCCTTATGGTGGGCGCGTGTGGTGGTGATCCGCCGCCGCCGCCCCCGGCGCCGCCGCAGGCAGATCAGGATTCTCTGCGTGCGTACAACGACTCCGTGGCAGCCGCTGCGGCGGCTCGTCGTGCGGAAGCTGAGCGGCTCGCCGCTGAGCGTGCCGCCGAGGCGGAGCGTCAGCGCATGATGCGCGAGGCCCGCGCCACGCTAGAGGAGATGGTCTTCTTCGACTACGACATGTCCGAGCTTCGGGATGATGCCCAGACCTCGCTCCGTGCGAAGGTCGACATTCTCCGAGCCAGTCCTCAGGTGCAGATCCGCATCGAGGGACACGCGGATGAGCGTGGTTCGACAGAGTACAACATGGCACTCGGCAACCGCCGTGCGGAGTCGATCCGTCAGTTCCTGGTGGGCTTTGGCCTCGCCGAGAACCGGTTTGAGATCGTCTCGTTCGGTGAGGGTCGTCCCCTCGCTCAGGGCTCGACAGAGCAGTCCTGGGCGCGGAATCGGCGCGGTCAGTTCGTGATCACCGCCGGCGCCAACGCGATCAATCCCGGCCGCTGACGCGGGATGAAGCTGCGAGGCCCCTCCCCCGGCTCGCCGGGGGAGGGGTTCCCTGCATCATGAAACGCACGAATTACTCTTCGATGGCCCGCGTTCTGGTAACGGCGGCCGTCGCATTGATGTCTGGTGGATGCGCCATGAAAGGCGATATCAGACTCCTCCAGGAGGAGCTCCGCGCAGTATCGATGCGCCAGGATTCGCTTCTGCTCGAACTCCGAGCGGAGACGCAGTCGACTCAGGACACCCTGCGAACACAGGGTGACCAGATGTTCGATTTGCGCGGCGACCTCAATCGCCAGCTGCAGCAAATCAACCAGAGCCTGGTGCGGCTCGAGGCGCTCGCAGGTGAGAATCAGCGTGGTCTGACCGCGGTAAGGGATCAGTTGGCGAACATTCGCCGGATGCCGACCGGGGGAACGACGACCTCGACTCTGGCTGACTCCACGGGTGCCGGTGGCGAAAGCCTGATCGGTGGTGCGGGGAATCCGGACGAACTCTGGGGCGTAGCGCAGGCGCAGTACCAGCGTCAGTCATTGAACTCCGCATCGGCCGCGTTTCAGCAGTTCATCGACGAACACCCGAGCGACGACCGGGTGCCGATGGCGCACTTCCTCCTCGCGGACATCCTGGAGCAACAGGACCGTCCCGAGGAAGCGCTCGCATCGTTTCAGGAGATTCAGCAACTCTTCCCGAGCCACGATCGAGTGCCGGAAGCGCTTTATCGCATCGCGGAGCTTCAGATCGAGTTGGACGACACCGATGCGGCGAAGCTCACGCTGGAACGGATCGTGAACACCTATCCCGGCTCGACGATGGCGATGCTCGCCCGGGACATGCTCGACGAGATCGGCTGAGCGATGCGCTGCCCGCAGTGTGACGCCACCGAGAACCGGGTCGTCGACACCCGGGCCAGCCGAGGTGGCCGCGCCGTTCGCCGCCGCCGCGAATGTACCGTGTGCGGTACCCGTTTCACGACGTACGAGTACGTCGAGGAGCGTCCGATTCAGGTGCTCAAACGTTCTGGCGCCATCGAAGACTTCGATCGAGCCAAGCTTCTGAGGAGCGTGAAAGTGGCCTGCGCGAAGCGCCCCGTGTCGGCTTCCGACATGGAGGCACTCGTGAACGACATCGAAGATGAATTCTCACGTGAGGCCGGTGTGGAGGTTCCCTCCGTGCGACTCGGTGCGCTGGTGATGGAGCGTCTGTCTCCGATCGACCGCGTCGCGTACGTCCGCTTCGCCTCCGTATACCGGAACTTCCAGGACGCGGGTGAGTTCCAAGAGTTCGTCGACGAAATGGCTGCCGCCGCGCATCGTGAAGAGCTGCGACGCAACCAGGTCGAACTGAAGATCTGACCCGCTGCTGGGCGCACGCGCATTCCTCCGGGAGCGCGGCGAGCTACTTTTCCTCGACGCGAACACCGACCTGCCCGACGACATGCGACGCAACGTACGGGGCGAAATGCCCTTCCTGGATCACCTCGAGGAACTCCGCTGGAGGATTCTCTGGGCGATGCTCGCGCTCGTTCTGGGCTCGATCATTTCGTTCGCGCTCGTCTACTACTTCAACGTCCTCGACCTGCTGGTCGAGCCGATCAGAAAGGCGTACGACGATCCGGACCTCCGGCTGATCAACCTTTCGCCGGCGGATCCCTTCTTCGTCACCCTGCGACTGGCGATCTACGGCGGGGCGATTCTCGCCTTCCCGATCATCGTCTACCAGATCTGGTCCTTCCTCTCCCCCGCGCTGGAGTCGCACGAGAAGAAGGCCATCGTGCCGGCCCTCTACCTGGGGATGCTCCTTTTCATCGCGGGCATGGCGCTGGCCTACTTCGCCGCGCTTCCGGTCACGCTCGAGTTCTTCAAGGCGTTCCTGGCCACCTCCCTCGAGGCGCAGCTGGAGATCAACGCGACGCTGGGTTTCATCGTGAAGATGTTGATCGCGTTCGGGGTCGTATTCGAGCTCCCGATCGTGATTCTCGCGCTCAGTCTCATGGGACTGGTTACACCGCAGTTCCTCCGCACCAAACGACGGCACGCGATCGTGCTGATCACCGTGCTGGCCAGCTTCATTACGCCGGGTGATGCGATCACGCTCACGATCTTCATGATGTTCCCGCTGATCCTGCTCTACGAGTTTGGAATCCTGCTCTCGGCTGGGGTCTATCGACGTCGGGCCAAGGCGGACGCGGAGTATGAAGCGAGCCTGGAACCCCCGACAGGATCCGTGGAGACCCGGTGAGCCAATCGGCAGTCCGCGCTGCGGGGCTGCTTGGGCCCACTCTCGCGCTGGCGCTGGCGGTGACGCTGGTGGGTGCGACCGAGGCGAGGGGCCAGGTCGTAGCCGACTCGACGCTGGTCAGTGACTCCCTTGTGGCTGACAGTGCGGCCGTGCAGGTGGCGGTGCCGGATTCGCTCACCCAGGAAGTGGATTCGGCCCGGCTGGCGATCATGGACAGGCTCGAGCGATTGGCTCGCCCGGTTGGAGCGGACTCGGTTCTGTATGTGCAAGATTCGGTGCGGCTGGCAGAAGCGGCCGCCGGCCAGCGCCCGGGCCGGGGCTCGGACTCCATCGCCTCGGCGCTGATGATGCTGCCCGGCTACTCGCTGACGGAGTATGAAGGGGCCGAAGCCGACTTCGGCGCGGCGGATCGGGTGCTCGTGCTACAGGCGCCTCCGGAGGGCCGCGCGCGCGTCACCCAGGAGGGCCTCGTCATCGAGGCGGACTCGTCGATCACCTTCGACGAGTCCACCGGTTCGATGCGGACGGTGGGGGAGGCGACGTTCACGCCGCCGGACGGAGATCCGGTCACGGCGGCGAACATGATCTACGATGTGAGCCAGGGGCGGGGCACGGCTGTCGGTGCTCGCACGACGTACGGGGATGGCGGAGCCAACTGGATCGTGAGCGGTGACATGCCCTACGCGGCACCGGATTCGACCTTCATGGCGCATGCACGCTTCACATCGTGCGAGATCGAGGACCCGCACTACCACTTCGAGACCGATGAGATCAAGCTGGTGGGCGGAAACTTGATGGTCGCCCGTGGAGTGCGCCTGTACTTCGCAGACGTGCCGGTTGCCTGGTTTCCCTTCCTTGCGCAGAGCATCACGCGCGGGAGGAGGTCTGGTCTACTGACTCCCCAGTTCAGCGTGAACGACATCGTGCGAACGTCTGGAGGGTACCGGCGCCGCCTCAGCAACCTTGGATTTTACTGGGCTGCGAGTGAGTACGCCGATGCTCTCGTCGCGATGGACTGGTTCAGTGAGACATTCGTCGCGTTGACCAGCTCGGTCCGCTACTCGTTCAGCCGACAGTTCCTCCAGGGAGACCTGTCGTTCAAGCGCTTCTGGAATGAAGACGGGTCGACCGAGCTGGCACTCGACACACGGCACTCGTGGGAGATCGATGAGCGGACCCAGCTTCGGGTGTCGGGTCGCTTCATCTCCAACAACGACTTCGTGAGGGAAAACTCGTTCAACCCTCAGGAAGTGACGCAGTCCATCGACTCCGAGGCGGGCCTGAACCGTCGATTCGACTGGGGTTCCGTGTCCTTCTCCGCCAATCGGAAGCAGTACCTGTCGGACGATCGAACGGAATGGCTGCTCCCTTCCGTGAACGTCTCTCTGTCACCGATCACATTGTTCAAAGCCCCGTCGAGCGAGGCGACGGCCTTCAACAACATGACATGGTCGGGCTCCGCCGGAATGCGTCGAAACGCCATGGACCGTGTGCAGCCGGACACGTTCAACATATCGATCGCAGACAACTCGACCCTCGCCGGGAACGTTCGCTCGAACCTGAGCATCGGGAGGCTGACCTTTTCACAATCGGCGAACATCGATCGCAGAACGCTTTTCGATGTCCCGGAGGTGTTTGCCGAGCTGGGTGACTCCGCCGACCGAGGGGACCTGGTGATCGGCGTGCCGGCACGCAGCATCTCCGAAGAGACCCTCGGGTGGAATGCGAATCTGGGCTATCAGCAGCAATTGATCGGGTCCACGACCATCACCCCTCGACTCAGTCTGGCCGGGAGTTTCTTCCGCTCCGATACGGAACCGCTTGCTCAGACCTTCGTGGCTGCGCCCAGTCGGGCGTCATTCGGCGCCCAACTCAAGACGGATATGTACGGCTTCTATCCGGGCTGGGGCTCCTTCGAGGCCATGCGGCACAAGTTCTCTCCCTCCATCGACTACCAGTACAGTCCAGAGACGACGCCGAGCGATCTCCAGCAGGATGTTTTCAACTCCCGCACCCTTCAGCCTCTGAACACGATTTCGCTCTCGTTGACCCAGACATGGGAAGCCAAGCGCCGGCCGAACGAGGAGGGTGAGGCTGGCTTCGATCCCAATCTCGCGCCCGGGGCACTGCCTCCCGATTCCCTGACCGCTCTCGACACACTCGGTGTGGGACCCATGGAGGTCGGTCGCAACGACCCCTTCGCCGAGGCGCAGGAGGACGGAGCGGGTCCGCGTCGAGTGCAACAGAATCCTTCGGTGACGCTGCTCGCCTGGCGAACGAGCGTCATCAAGTACGACTTCGTTCAAGCGGACTCCGCGGGTTCGAGCCTCCTGGGATTCGAGACGACTCGGCTGTCGAACCAGTTCTCCTCCGACTATCTGAGAGGGCTCTCCATCTCGATGGACCATGAGCTCTGGGTGGACGAAATCGGCGAAGGTCTGGTGAGTACACGGAGCTTCGATCCGCACCTCGCGAACCTGAATCTCGGATTCTCTCTGGGGTCTTCGTCGTCGATCTTCAAATGGCTCAGCTTCTTTGGGGATGACGAAGAAGCTCCGGCGACCGAGCCCGAGAGCACCGAGCCGCTCGAATTCCAGGGCCCGACCGACAACTCCTCCATCGTGCCGGGTGTCGATCGCCGACCGACGGGGCCCGCAGGTGCCCGAGGATCGACCGGAGGGTGGAACGCTTCCCTCACGTATTCACTACAGCGGCCTCGCGATCCACGACTCCTCGCGGCACAGATGCTCAGTGGCTCGCTCCGACTGCAGCCCACGGAGAACTGGAGCGTGAGCTGGCGCACCGCGTACGATCTCGAATTGAATCAGTTCAACGATCATTCGATTCGACTTTCTCGCGACCTGCATCGCTGGGAGGCGAACTTCGACTTCTTGCAGACAGCGACGGGGAACTGGACGTTTCGGTTCGAAGTCCGTCTGACGGACAACGATGACCTGAAGTTCGACTACCGTCAGCGCAATCTGGACCTGGGCCTTCCGACGTCTCAGCGATGATGTCGACGGGAGACAGTGTGTCGGTCTCAGGATTGGCGCTGTCCTCGTTTGAGGACGTCAGGTGGTCGGGGTGATGGTGTAAGTCCTTGTACAGCAATGAAATCTGGTTTGGTACGGGCCGTGCACACTGGACGGGTGACCGCGACCCTGAATACAGGGCGCACGGCGCCCTCCGAGGGGCCCGATCGATGGAGAAACCATGAATCGCCTTGGCTTTGCAGCACTTTTGACGATCCTGTTCGCTGCTGCGTGCAGCGATGATGTCGTATATGTCGATTCGACCGTCCCGTCGCCGCCCCGTGGGCTTTCGGCGAGCTACTACGCTGGTGGCGTGACCGTCACGTGGGAGCTTTCGTCGGGTTGGGACGGCGAGCCCTATCGTGTCTATTCCAAGCGCGTCTCGGACTCCGGATGGTTCTTCATCGCCGAGGTCACCAGCTGTTTGGATGGAATCTGTCTCTACGAAGACGTCAACGTGCTGGGTGGTGAGCGATACGAATACTACGTCTCCGCAGTCGGCCTGAACGGTGTGGAGTCCGCGAGTGACGAGATCATCGAGATCACGGTACCGGAGTTCATTCCGCCGCCCGTTCCCGATGCTCCGTACGTCGTCGCGTTGGACAACGCCAACTACGTGACGTGGGGGAGCGCAGCCCGGGCCGACACGGACTTCTCGCACTACCGGGTCTATCTCGACGACGGCACCACTTCGTTCCTTCTCGGGGAGACCGATTCCGAGGGCTTCCTGGATCTCCTGGCGGGGAATGGCAACACCTTCTTCTACTTCGTGTCCTCCATCGACCTCGACGGTCACGAGAGCGTGGGCAGTGTCTTGGCCGAAGGAACTCCGCGTCCGGACTTCTCGGGAGAGTGGATCTCCGACTACTTCGCGGTTCCGCAGAATTCAGGTTTCCGCTTCACCGAAGACGAGAGTCTGCTGCCCATCGTCGACGGAGACGACCCACTGCGACACTTCCGCTTCGAGACCGACGTAGACGGGTGGTGGATGGTACCTGGGCCCGATGCCGCAGTGTATCCGGCTGGATTTCAGACGACGGCGCTCAAGTGCGGCCCCGCCGCGGACGCCCGATGCCTGGACCTCTCGATCGCACCACCGAGCGGGTATGTGGCTCAGGACATTCAGCTGGTCGCGCAGGAGAGCTATGTGCTCCGCGTGATTGGAGACGACGGTCAGGTCCATTACGGCGTCATTCGGGTGACGCTCCTCGGCTTCGACCAGAATGATGAGCCGATCATGATTTTCGACTGGGCGTATCAACTGCAGCCAGGAAACCTGAACCTGGCACCTGCGCGCCAGACAAAGCCGACGTTCCGATCACGCTGAGCGCGGCGGTGGGGCTGGATAGAGAAGGGGTCGGGGGCGTTGCCCTCGACCCCTTCGGTCATTTTTCCTCCTTCTGGAGGGCCACGACGCCGTAGCTTTGGGAGATGAAGATCCTGGAGGCGGTGCCGAATTTTTCCGAGGGGCGAGACCTCGAGCGTGTCGAGCGCATCGTGGCCCGAATCGCTGCCCACGACGTCGAAGTACTCGACTGGTCAACCGATCCGGACCACCACCGATCGGTCGTCACGTATATCGGAGCTCCGACCGATGTTCGGTTGGCAGC
>JBDGVS010000052.1:0-13470 GCA_039585535.1 Gemmatimonadota bacterium
AGTCCACGGTCACCTTGAGGTCTCGACCAAAGCCGGAAATTTCCACGACCGATCCCGACCCGAAGGTGCCGTGCACGACCCGTTCGCCTTTGACGAACCGGGGCGTGTCCTGGTTCAACCCGTAATCCGGCTCCGCCTCGGCTTCGTACTCATCCGTCGACGACGCATCCGACGTCTCGTAGCTCCGACGACGAGTCCCGCGATGAGGTGTCGACTCGCTCGCCAGCGTGAGTCGCTTCGAGCGACGCTCTTCGAGCAGCTCCTCCGGGATGGCATCGACGAAGGACGAGAGTGTGTTGTAGTTGAAGTCTCCCGCCCGGCGGCGCTGTCGGGCCCACGTGATGGACAGCTTGTCCTCGGCCCGGGTGATGCCCACGTAAAAGAGACGTCGCTCTTCTTCCAGCGTTTCCGGGTCGTCGTAGGCACGTCCCAGCGGAAAGAGGCCCTCTTCCATCCCTGCGATGAAGACGATGGGAAACTCGAGCCCCTTCGCGTTGTGCAGCGTCATCAATGTGACCGTGTCTGCGTCGGGATCCAGGCGATCGACATCGGCCACCAGTGCGACCTGCTGGAGGAAGAGATCGAGTTCCGTGAAGGTGTCGATGTCCTCGTCGGCGATGCTCTGAACGTGCGCCACATCGAAGTCGACGGCACCCGCGATGAGCTCCGTGACGTTGCGGGCCCGGTCCTCTCCTTCGGGCCCCTCGTCGTAGAGGTGTCGCACCAGATCGAGGTCCTCGACGAGCTCCTCGAGGACTGTTCCCACGGTCGCCTGCACCGCGCGAACGCTGTAGCGCTGGATTAGATCGGCGAGGCGCGCGAGCCCGTTCGCTGCGGCGGCACGCATTCCAGGGATCTCGTCCGCTCGCTGCGCCGCCTCCAGAAGCGAGATGTCATGCTCCGCGGCAAAGCGAGCGAGATGCTCCTGCGAGGTCAGGCCGATTCCCCGCCTCGGGTAATTCACCACACGGCCGAAGGCGATCGCATCCCTCGGGTTCGAAACGAGCCGCAGGTACGCGAGGACATCCTGGATCTCACGCCGCTCGTAGAAGCGCACACTCCCGACCACCTGGTACGGCATGCCCTCCCTTCGAAACGCATCCTCGAGGGCACGGGCCTGCGCGTTGGTTCGATAAAGAACCGCGATCGCGGAGTACGCGAGCCCCGGAGTATCACGCGTACGAGCCCCGATCTCCTCGACGATCCAACGAGCTTCGTCATTTTCGTCGAAGGTCTCGACGAGAGAGAGTAGTTCACCCTCGTCCCGCTCGGTTCGAAGGGTCTTTCCCTTCCTGTTCACATTCTCGGCGATCACCGTGTTCGCGGCATCGAGGATGCGCTGCGTGGAACGGTAGTTTCGCTCCAGCCGCACGGTAGAGGCCGTCGAAAACGAGTCCTCGAAGTCGAGGATGTTCCGGATATCGGCGCCTCGCCAGCCGTAGATGGACTGATCGTCGTCGCCCACGACCATGAGATTCTCATGTTCACCAGAAAGGAGCTCGACGAAGCGGAACTGTGCGCGATTCGTGTCCTGGTACTCGTCCACCAGAACGAAGGAGAAGCGCTCCCGGTAACTCGCCAACAAATCGGGGTTCGCCTCGAAGAGTTCGACCGGCTTCACGAGAAGATCATCGAAGTCGAATGCGTTCTGACGCTGGAGCGACTTGTCGTACTCTGGATACACGCGGACCACGTTCCGAACGAACAGGTCGAACGTGCCCTCGTTCTCGGCCGCAAACCGCTTCGCGTCGATCAGCTGGTTCTTGGCCGAGCTGATCTCGTTACGGATCGCCTTCGGCTTCCATCGCTTCGGGTCGAGCCCGATGGATTCCTGCACCGACTTCATGTGCCGCAGCGACTGTTCGGCATCGAAAATCGAGAAGTTGCGGTCCCAGCCAAGTCGATCCGCGTGACGACGCAGAAGTCTCGCTCCCACGGCGTGGAAGGTGCCGATCCACATGCCCGCAGGCTCCGACCCAAGGAGGCGAGCGATGCGCTCCCGCATCTCCCCGGCCGCCTTGTTCGTGAAGGTGACAGCCAGGATTCGATCCGGTCGCACACCGTGCTGGTGGATCAGATTGCATACACGGGAGGTGAGCACTCGAGTCTTGCCCGAGCCCGCACCGGCGAGAACGAGGATCGGCCCCTCGAAGTGCGCGGCAGCCTCAAGCTGTTCAGGGTTGAGGCCGCTGAGGTGGGGGGCGGTCACAGTGTCGGGCATCAGCGGTGTCGGATTCGGATCGAAGCTGCGGGAAGCGGGAGGAGCGTTTTCGGAGCCCTCACACATCCGCAGCAGGCAAGCGGATCTGAAATGTCGTTCCTTCCCCCGATTCGAGAAGCTCGATCTTTCCTTTGTGCACTCCTTCCACGATCCGACGGGAGAGCGCGAGCCCGACCCCCCACCCGCTGGCCTTCGAAGAGACGCCCGGTTCGAAGATCTTGTCCCTCACCTCCGGGTCTACACCCGGTCCCGTGTCGCGAATGCGGAGACTCACCCAATCACCTCCGATCGCTCGCGCATAGATGGTGATCTTGCCACCCCGCCCAGCGAGGGCGTCGAGCGCATTCTTCACCACATTCTCGAGGGCCCAGATGAGCAAGACCTCATTCCCCTTCACGCGGGGCAGTCCCTGGGGAATATCCACGATCAGCTCGACTCCCTTCCGTGCGAGCCGCGGAATCCGAGCCTGGAGGTACGCCTCCAGATCTTCCACGACCTGCCGGACCGAGAGCGATTCGAGCTCCGGCTCTCTTCCAATGAGCTCGAATCGATGCGAAATGCGCTCGAGTCGTTCGAGGTCTTCCCCGATGGAATTCGCGATATCCAGGTCGTCGAGGTCGCCCGGGCGATCGTGCTCGGGTAATCGCAAGACTTCGAGCCAACCGGCCAGAGAGGACAGGGGCGTTCCCAGCTGATGCGCCAGCTCCCGGGCCATCGCAGTCCACGCCTTCTCTCCCTCGGCCCGACGCTGGTACCGGATCACGATGAAGCCGATCAGCACGGTCAGGAGCAGTCCTGTCGCCTGGAGGAAGGGGACAGAGCGTAAACTTCTAGCTTCGGGAGAATCCCCGAAGTGAATGTGCATCGCTCCGAGCGGGTCGCCGACCGGTTCGTGCTCTGCGTCGAGGCGCCGGACGTAGCTGCGAATCCGTTCCTGTCCGTCCGTCGTTTCGGCGTCGACCTCGAACGGAAGGTTTACGTGGGTCAATACGGTGTCGCCCGGCCCCATGACCACCAGTGGAACCCCCGACTCCGTCACGATCTGTTGAAGTTCGACGAGCGCCTGCGTCTCCCGCAGCGGATCCGGAGACACGAGGCCTTCCTGCACCTCGGTGTAGATCCGGGACAGCAGCTCGGAATTGGCCTGCACCTGCCGGAAGATGCTCTGGGTGTAGAGGAGGTACCACCCGAGCAGCATCAGGAACAACGTCGCTAGGGCGACGGGCCACTTGATGCGATTCATCGAACGCGGGGATCAGGGTGCGGTGAGCCGCTCGACCCCAACGTACGGGTGCAGGACCTCCGGAAGCGAGACACTCCCGTCTTCCTCCTGATACGTCTCGAGGAGCGCAGCGACGACCCGGGGCAGCGCCAGCGCCGACCCGTTCAGCGTATGGACGAACTCGGGCTTGTCTGCCTGGGCGCGCCGGAAGCGGATTCCTGCCCGTCGCGCCTGGTAGTCCGTGAACGTCGTACAACTCGAAACTTCCAGCCACGACTCCACGCCGGGCGCCCATACTTCGAGGTCGTACGTCATCGCACCGCTCTGCCCCAGATCGCCGCAAGCGAGAAGGAGTCGGCGGTACTGCAGCCCCAGACGTTCGAGGAGCGTCTCGGCCTGCCGAGTCAGCTCCTCGAGAGCCTCGAGGCTGTTCTCCGGCGTCTCGTACCGGACCAATTCGACCTTGTCGAACTGATGGACGCGAAGGAGGCCGCGCGTGTCCTTGCCCGCCGCGCCGGCCTCGCGGCGGAAGCAGGGTGAATACGCGGTGTAACGAGGGAGCTCGGCCGAATTCAGCAGCTCGTCACGATGCAGATTGGTGACCGGGACCTCGGCAGTCGGGATGAGCCAGAGATCGTCACGCTCCGAGTAGTACGACTCTTCCGAGAACTTCGGAAGCTGGCCGGTTCCCAGCATCGACTCCGGATTCACCAGATACGGGACCCGCATCTCGGTGTAGCCGTTCTCCGTCGTATGGACGTCGAGAAAGAAGTTGATCAGCCCCCTCTGGAGGCGCGCACCCACCCCTCGCATGACCGGAAACGCGGAGCCTGAAATCTTCGAGCCTCTCGGCAGATCCAGCAGCCGAAGATCCTCTCCGATCTCCCAGTGAGGACGAGGCACGAAGCCGAACTCCCGCGCTTCACCCCACGTGGACAAGATCTGGTTGTTCTCTTCCCCACCGGCGGGCACCCGGTCGAGCGGCGTGTTCGGCACCAGCAACAACGTGGCGCGGATCTCCTCGTCTGCCTCACGGACCGTGTCATCCAGACCGGCGATCCGCTCACCCAACTCTCGGGTCTTCGCGATCAGCTCATCGGCGTCTTCTCCAGCCCGCTTGAGTTCTCCTACGCGCTTGGAGGCGGCATTTCGCTCGGCCTTCAGCTCGTTGACCGTGCCGAGGGCTTCCCTGCGAGTCTGGTCGAGCTGCAGCACTCGATCGATCGTGTCCGGGAGCGAGGCGTCCCGCTTCGCGAGGGCCGCCTTGACCACATCGGGCTCCGCGCGAAGTCGACGAATGTCGAGCATGATTCAGAGTCAGTTGGGGGGTACCAGGTCCTGGCTGTTGCAGACCGGATTGGTGATGAACTCGAAGCGAAGGGTCCCGCCCGCGGGGTCGATCTCCACAGGGGCCATCTTCGCGTAATACACACAGCTCGAACCGAACGAGCCTGACGATCGATTGGTCTTGATCACATACACGTTGCCCATCTCGACACGAACCGGCTGGTCCGCCGTGTAGACCAGTGTGTCTCCAGGAGCCTCCGTCACGTCAGACAGCGACATCCCCTCGAGTGTCGCCACACGTGCGGCCCCCACAACGCCGAGAGCACCCGGAGGCAGCAGTACAATCGCACCATCGCGCGTATCGACCGCGGCATCCCATGAACCCGAGGCACCGGCCGCTTCCACACGAATGGTCGAACGCTCGAAGAAGGCGAAGGCGGACACGAGGTTGAGCTCCGGGCGCGCAAGCGAATAGAGCAGCACCGTGTCCGGTGTCGGATCCCAATTGAACGAGAAGGGATCGTCACCGCACGCCGCGAAACCCACCACCGCAGCAGCGACGAGCGCGCCGATCCGGGGCCAGCGAGAACGGAATTGAGTGTCGATCATAGGCGTGGGAACCACCTCGAACAGGAACCGAAACCAGACCGGAAAGCTCACCGGCCCGACGGACGGGGTCAACCCCGAAAAGGCTTGCAGTTACTTGACTTTACCCCATTCGCCGGGTAGGTTCCCCGACCGTCGCCAGTCCCTCCGCGGCGGCCTGCCCCCCAGGTCTTTCGACGAGGTGATGCGGTGCCGGACGTCACGACCACTCGTGGGAATCGTCGTATTCTCGTCGTCGATGACGAACCTCACATCCGGCGGGTCCTCGGTGCGGTCCTCGAGGGTCGCGGCTACCAGGTCACGATGGCCTCGGACGGCTCTCAGGGTCTCGAGGAGTTGGGTGGAGATGGAGCCGATCTCGTGATCCTCGACCTGATGATGCCCGGGGCGAGCGGACTGGAAATCCTCTCCAAGATCCGCACCGATCCGCGCCGTCCGGACGTTCCGGTGATCATCCTCACGGCCAAGGGCCAGGATACGGACCGGGACGCCGCCCTCGCAGGCGGTGCGAACGACTTCCTTACGAAGCCCTTCAGCCCGAAAAAGCTCCTTGCCCGAATCGAAGAGATCCTCGGCGAAGATTGATCCCTCGACCTGGGTCACCGTCCTTGCGGGCGGGATCGGGTCTCGCTTCTGGCCAGCCAGCACCCCGGCCCGGCCCAAGCAATTACTTCCGCTCGCGAGCGATCGTCCGCTCATCGTAGACACGCTCGAGCGCGCCCAGGCCCTGGTCCCGGAAGAGCGGATTCGCATTCTGGCGGGGGATCATCTGGTCGGTCCGTTCCGCTCTGCCCTGCCCGACTCGCCCGAGTCGCTCTACTGGATCGAGCCCAGAGCCCGCGGGACGGCACCGGTTCTGGCATGGGCGGCGTGGAAGCTGCACCAGATCGATCCCGACGCGGTGATGGTGTCGCTCCACGCAGACCACCTCATCGACCCACTCGACGGCTTCGTCGACACGGTGGCGAGCGCGGTCGAGATCGCCGCACGGGACGACCTCCTTCTCAGCATCGGCGTGCCACCCGACCGGATCGAGACCGGCTACGGACACATCGAACCGGGGGAGGCACTGGCACCCGCCGGGGCTGCCGACGGATTCCGGGTCGCGCAATTTCATGAAAAGCCGGATGCAGAGACGGCCCGCCGCTACGTGGACGCCGGCTACCTCTGGAACACGGGCATCTTCGTATGGAAGGCGTCCGTCCTGCTCGAGGAGCTGGAAAAGCATGCCCCGGAAGTCACCGAGCACCTGCACCTCCTCGAGACAAGCGATGCCGCCTTCTTCGAGGCGGTTCCGGTCAGTGTGATCGACCGCGCGGTCATGGAGCGTAGCGATCGGGTCGGCACCGTGACGGCTCGATTCACGTGGGATGACGTCGGAAGCTGGGAGGCGCTGGGCCGCACGCGCCCGAGTGATGCAGCCGGTAACGTCGTGCTGGGCGGTGGCCAGGTAGTCGACGGAAGTGGGTCGATCGTATACGCGGAAGAGGGGAGTTCGGTGGTGGTTCTCGGCGCGGATGATCTCATCGTCGTGCAATCAGGGAACACCACAATGGTGCTTCCGAGGGAGCGGGCCGGTGACATGAAAGAGATGCTCTCGCGACTCGAGGAGCGATGACCGTGCCTGAGCCGCGCCTCTATCTGTTCGACGACCGACGCGCACGCCGCTGGGCCCCCTTCTCCCTCACGCGCCCGGTCGGGGAAATGCTCTTCGGGTGCCTCACACTGCGTGAGCGCGCAGAGCGCGTCCTCGGGCTCTCGTGCGCCGGACATCTGAGCAGGACAGCGCTGGTGGGCTTCGACGAGCCAGGCTCTGCTCCGGCGATCTCATTGGATGACCTTCCGACCGACGGTCTTCGTGTGTTGATCTCCAGCCGAGCCGTTCTCGAGTGGCAGGAGCTTCGCCTTCCGGACGGTCCTGCCACCATCGTTATCGACGGGGCGCCGTGCGGGTGGGTTCTCCCACCGGGGACGCCTCCTCCTTCGGATCTCTGGCTGCGCGACCCATCGGGCGCTCCGACCGAGGGGACATCGATTGTCCTGGAAGGCCATCTCCTGGGTCACCCGTGGGATCTGATCGCCGCGAATGATGAGCGCCTCACCCGCGACATCATCGAGATGTGGCCGGAGGATTCCGATGCGCCAGGAGTCTTTCGGGTCGGCGAACACACGCTGTCACTCGGTGACGGTGCTACGGTGGAGCCCGGAGTCCATCTCGACCTCCGAGACGGACCCATCAGGATCTCCGACGGCGCACGCGTCGAGGGACCGGCCCGCCTCACCGGGCCGCTTTACATCGGCCCCCACTCAACCGTCTTCGGAGGCGCCGTGGGCACATCGTCGATCGGTCCGGTCTGCCTCGTTCGCGGAGAGGTCGCACACTCCGTGCTCCTGGGTTTCGTCAACAAGGCGCATGACGGCCACCTCGGGCACGCGCTCCTGGGCCGTTGGGTCAACCTGGGGGCCTTTACGACAAACTCCGACCTGAAAAACAACTACCGACCGGTGCGCGCATGGACGCCTGAGGGAGATCGCGATACGGGTCTGATCAAAGTCGGCTGTTTTCTCGGCGACCACGTGAAGACGGGCATCGGCACGGTCTTGAACACCGGCACGATCGTCGGCGCAGGAAGCAATTTGTTCGGCGGATCGATGCCCCCTACCGTCGTTCCGCCCTTCAGTTGGGGCGTCGGTGCAGACCTCGGCACTCACCGCTTCGACAAGTTCCTCGAAACGGCCGCCGCCGCGATGGCCCGTCGACAACAGGAGCTCACGCCCGGGGTCATCGAGATCTTACGGGTGGCGTGGAGCGCCACGGCGGGACGTCGAGCGGAATGACGAGGCGTCGCTCGTGAAAGTCGCCGTCCTCGGGAGCGGAAGCGGCGGTAACGCGACATTTGTTCAGGGCGGAAACACCCGCATTCTGGTCGACGCCGGCTTCAGTGGGCGCTCGGTAGCAGAACGCCTCGCGACGCTGGGCGTCGATGCCGACTCCATCCGCGCGATCGTCGTTACGCACGAGCACGGAGATCACACCAGCGGCGTGGGCGTCTTCGCCCGCAGGCACGGTACGCCGATCTACATGACGGACGGAACGCGGGACGCCTGCGCTCGCCTCCTCCGGGGCACCGAGACGGTGGTATCGTACCAGCCCAGTCGCCCCTTTGTGATCCAGGATCTCCGGGTGGAACCGTTCCTGACCGTACATGACGCAGTCGATCCCGTCGGCGTCGCCGTGGTGGACGAGTGCACCGGCTTTCGGCTCGGCATCGCAACCGATCTGGGGCGACCCACCGTACAGATCCGCCACGCCCTTTCCGGGTGTGACATGCTCGTACTCGAAGCGAATCACGATGAGATGATGCTTCACGCGAGCGCGTATCCTTCGTCGGTCAAGCGCCGTATCTCCTCGAGCCACGGACACCTGTCGAATCAGGCCGCAGCACGTCTGGCGACCGAGTTGCTGCACCCCCGGCTGGCCGGCGTGGTGCTCGCTCACCTCTCGAGGGAATGCAACGACCCGGCGCTGGCGAGAGAGGTCGTCGGAAAGGCGCTCGAGAAGGCCGGCTGGACAGGGCACCTCGACGTGGCCGCCCAGGATCGGCCGACCGAGCTGCTCGACATCGAAGAATTACGCTACCGAACCGGGCCGAGTCAGCTGAGTCTGCTTTAGTTCGCTGACCCGATCGGCAGTCGGGTCGGCGTATCGCGATCGAGTGTCGCGTGTGCCTCTCGCAGCCTTCCGTCTGCTACGGAAAGCGTACTGGTGACGACGTCGTCCAGCGTCCCACAGCCACGGGCCTCGAGCCCCCGGATGGTCGACAACAGCTGTCCTGCCGCGTCCACGACGAGGTCACGATGGCCGTACTCGTGTTCCCGAATCGCCGTCTCGATCTTCGACCACCGTTCCTGCTCCTCCGTCGGGCGGTCGCCACTCGCGGACCAACGCGGGAGGGTGATGTCGACATCTACGAGCACCTCGGCCTGGGCGACGCGGCAGGCGCCACCCGAAGCCCTGGAACTCCACTCGGGCTTGATGAAGTAACGGGTGAGTCCCTGAGAAGGAGGCCGGTCCGGACCCTCCAGTCGAGCACCGTTCAGAGCCGTGACGACCGCCGACAGCGACGTGCCCGGCACGTCGTAGTACAGAATCCGCTCAGAGACCCGCAGGCCTTCTGTCGTCTCCTGGCCATGCAACGACGTTCCCCCGAGAGCGCCACTCGCACCCGCCAGGACGGCGAGTGCCGAGAAGGCCCGGGCTAGATCCCCAGCAATCGCAGGAAGTCGTTGGAGAGTGCCCACAACATGATTCCGACGATGATCAGAAAGCCGACGTTGCTCCACTTCAACCTCTGCTCCACCGACAACGCCCGCCCGCCCCGGATGGCTTCGATCGCGAGGAACACCAGGTGCCCGCCGTCGAGCACCGGAATCGGCAGCAGGTTGAGGACCGCGAGATTCACACTAAACAGGGCCATGAAGCGCAGGAAGATGTCGAAGCCCGCCGCTGCAGCCTGCCCGGAAGCCTGCCCGATGGTCACGATACTACCGACGGAGCGCGGCGAGATATCCAGAGTGACGAGACGCCGGAGGAATTCCAGGATCAGCGCGGTCGTCCCGATCGTCTCATCCCACCCCGAACGAATCGCCTGTGCCATCGAGACATCACTGTACACGACGTTCAGGGACGGCGCCGTGAGGCCGATCTTCCCTACGTAGCCTACGGTCCCGTCCGCACGGTCGACGCGTTCCTCGTTCAGCGTCACGTTTCGGACGATCTCCTGCCCGTCCCGCTCGATCGCCAGGGCGATTCGCTGACCCGGCCGGGCCTCGATCTGTTCGACGAAGGCCGACCAGTTCAGCATCCCCGACCTCGAGGTCTGCCCGGGCTGCCGGGGTCCCGGGCTCGATGAAACCGGCACCCGCCTCAAACCAGATCTGCACCGAGCGGACCAGGGCCCGGCGTTCGTCCTCCGTGACCGGAATCCGGATCTCGATGGATCGCGTAGGCTCTACGAGGTCGATCGTGAGTGGCCCTGGTGAGCCCGCGAAGAGCCCCTGCTGAACCTCGTCCCAATACTGGATAGGCTCACCATCCAGGCGCACGATGCGGCTACCCGGCTCTACCGTTCCCAGTGCCTCGGTCCCTGGCGGCAGCGATGCGGCGACAACGGCACCGATCCGGGTCGAGTCGATGTGCTGGACCCCGTACTGCGCGGCCAGGAAGGTGTAGACGCCGAGCGCGAAGATCATGTTCATGATCACGCCTGCCGAGATCACGAGCGTGCGAGCCCATATCGGCTTCTGATCGAAGTCCCGAGGGCTCGGTTCACGGGCAGGCCCATCCAGCTCGCCGCCCTCGATTTTCTCCATGACCTCGTCGTCCATCCCGCCCATCTTCACGTACCCGCCGAGCGGAATCGCGCTCAGCACGTACTCGGTCTCACCGCGCTGAAAACCGAACACGCGGGGTCCGAGGCCGATCGAGAAGCGTTGGACCTCGATGCCGACGGCCTTGGCGGCCCAGAAGTGTCCGAGCTCGTGCACGAAAATGAGCACGCCCAGAACGATGACGGTGGCCAGTACTGTCATGAGTTGGTTTCCACTCTTTCTTTACCGAGTCGGACGGCGATTTCATGTGCCACGACCCGGGCAGCCGCGTCAGCGGCCGAAACGTCGTTCATGTCTGTGATTTCCGAGACCCCGATCTGCTGCATCGCCGTCTCTACGACTACGGCAATCTCGGGGAATCGGATTCGATTCTCCAGGAACGCCTGAACCGCGATCTCGTTGGCGGCGTTGTACACCGATGGCGCGCATCCGCTCCGTCTACCGGCTTCGACTCCGAGACCGAACATCGGGAAGGCATCATGGTCGATGTCTTCGAACGTCAGTGGAGACGAGCGTACCGGATCATAGGTACGAAGAGCGGCGTCAGGAATGCGCTCCGGATAGTTCAGCGCGTAGAGAATTGGCAGCTCCATCGTCGGAAACCCGAGCTGCGCCAGGACCGAACCGTCCACGAATTCCACGAAGGAATGAATGATCGATTGCGGATGCACCACAGCTTCGATTCGGTCATAGCCGAGACCGTAGAGGAAGTGCGCCTCAATGACTTCGAGTGCCTTGTTGGCCAGAGTGGCCGAGTCGATCGAAATCTTCGCACCCATGTCCCACGTCGGATGTTGCAGGGCATCCTGTGCCCCGACCCCCCGAAGGTCATCAGCCGAGCGACCCCGAAAGGGACCACCCGAGGCGGTCAGGACGACTCGATGCACGGTCTCCGTCGCGTGACCCTCCAGGCACTGCAGAATCGCGCTGTGCTCGGAGTCGATGGGCACGATCTCCCCCCCACCCCGTCGCGCTGCGCGCAGAACAATCGGGCCACCAGCGACCAACGACTCTTTGTTTGCCAGAGCGAGTCGGTGGCCCTGTTCGAGTGCCACGATCGTCGGCGGAAGTCCTGCTGCGCCGACGAGCGCGTTGAGGACGACGTCCACATCGGGACGCGCAGCTACATCTAGCAGGGCTTCGTGTCCCGAATGCCACGTCGTCGAGCCGGTAGCGCCGGGATGCGTCACCGTTGGGTCACAGAGGACGGCAGTGTCGGGACGGAAGCGCGCCACCTGCTCGGTGAGAAGATCGACTCTGCGGTTGGCAACGAGTGCGACGATCTCGAAGCGATCCGGATGACGTGCCACGACCTCGAGCGCGCTCCGGCCAATCGAGCCGGTCGAACCCAGGATCGCGACCCGGATCACGGAGTCATTCCTGCGACCGACACGTCGCTCACAGCCAGCTGAGCAGAAGAAGGAGCACGTACGCGGCGGGGAAAGTGAAGATCAGGGAGTCGATCCGGTCCATGACCCCGCCATGCCCAGGGAAGAAGGCCCCTGAATCCTTGACCCCGGCCTCTCTCTTCAAGAGAGACTCCACCAGGTCGCCGAGCACCGCCGCCACTCCGAGCAGCGCTCCCGCGAGGGCAACGGGGCCGAGCCCGGCCAGCTCCATGCCGGGAAGCCTTCGAACCGCCACGAGATACCAGAGAATCGCGGCGAGTGCAGCGCCGGACACTCCCGCCCAGAAGCCGACCCAGCTCTTATTCGGGCTGATCTGCGGAGCAAGCTTTTTCCGCGTCTGTCCCCAGGCGGTTCCTGCGAAGAACGCGGCAGCATCACCGATCCACGTAGCCGAGAGCGGGAGCATCAGAACAAGCAATCCGGCCCACGCGTCACCCTCCACAGCCCAACCCAGCCGAGTCGGCAGCGAATGGAGCAAGGGCGCACAGGCGAGCGCGATCCCCACATAGAACGCAGCCGTCACCGTGATCGAAGCTGCCCCGAGCGGATGACCCTCGGGGCCTCGACGAAACATCACGGCCAACATCGTTCCGGTCGTGGCAAATCCCAGCAGGGCCAAGGCATAGGGTGCGAGCCCGCCGAAGCTCTGCTGCCACGGCGCCAGGAGCACGAGCATCGCTGCGAGAGGCACGCCGATCTCCTCCACAGGCTCCACCTCTTTTCGCTGGGCGAAGCGATAGCACTCGTGTGCTGCCCACCCCGCGATCAGGGCGAGAGGCACGGAAAGAAACCACGCCCCCAAGAAGGCCAGCCCCAGGACGGCGGGAATTCCCACCGCAGCGACGGCCACCCGTTTGGTCAACTCGCTCATGTCGCCGAGACCTTGCCGAAGCGTCGCTCGCGACGCTGGTAATCCATGATCCCGTCGAAGAGGTCGGACCGATCGAAGTCGGGCCAAAGCACGGGACTGATATGCAATTCCGTATAGGCCAGCTGCCACAGCATGAAGTTGCTCACACGATGCTCTCCAGACGTCCGGATAAGGAGATCCGGATCAGGCAGGTCTTTGGTGAAAAGCGCATCAGCGAACGCCTTGTCGTCGATGTCATCCGGAGAAAGAGTGCCCGCTCTGACTCGTTCAGACAGGACTCGGGCCGCGCGGAGGATCTCCTCTCGGCCACCGTACGAGATCATCAAATTCAAGCGAAGAGCGGTTCCGCCTCTCGTCTCCTCGACGATGGAGCCGACCGCCGCACGGGTTGCGTCGTCGACTCGATCAAGGTCGCCCAGGACATGTACTTCCACGCCCTGGCGTCGGAGTTGCGCCCGCTCCT